>CAZXKB010000029.1:0-34702 GCA_964641285.1 uncultured Gammaproteobacteria bacterium
TCTTTATATTCTTTTGTTCTAAAAAATTTTTTACCTTTTGTAAATTTTCAATCTTAGCATAAATTACCATACCTTCTTCTTCTTTAATTATATCATCTACGCCTTTATCAATTAATTCCAATTCAAATTCTTCGCTTGGCAAATCTTTATTTTTCAGTTCTTCGCCTTTTATTCTAATTACCCCTTTTTGTTCAAAATTCCACATTACTGAACCAAGAGAACCTCCATATTTAGTAAAAATATGACGGATATTAGCGGCACTACGATTCTTATTATCAGTTAAAGCTTTTATAATAAACTGTGATTTGACCGGTCCAAAGCCTTCATATATTAATTCTTCAATTTGTTCTCCGCCTAATTCACCTGTACCACGCTTAATCGCCCGATCAATATTATCTTTCGGCATATTAGCTGTTTTGGCTTTATCAATTGCAATCCGTAAACTAAAATTCGTTTCTGGATTTCCGCCCTTTTCTCTAGCGGTGATAGTAATAAGGTTGCCTAATTTAGTAAAAATAGCCCCTCGTTTGGCGTCAGTAGTCGCTTTTTGTCTTTTAATTGTAGACCATTTAGAATGACCGGACATAAAAAATAAAAATAAAAATTTAATCGGTTTTAAAAAACAGGCCTTGCCTGATACGCCTTTACGATAACATGAATTGAAATATAAATCAATATCTTATATAATGAAAGTGGATGAATTAAAATAGCTTATGAACTTGGATAATCTCAAACAAATAAAAAAATTAGATCCAGGCCAAGTGACTAAATCAATTAAATTCCTTCCTGACCAAATCAGGCAAGTTCTGGAAGAATCCCGCTTAATTAAAATACCAAAGGATTATAGCCGAATAACCCAGGTAGTTATTAATGGTATGGGCGGATCTAATATTGGGGTCGGTATTGTCAAGTCCGCTTTTGGTGATCAAATTAAAGTACCGATAAGCATCGTGCCAGGCTATACTATACCAGCCCATGTTAATGAAAACACTCTCTATCTTATCTCTTCCTATTCCGGAACGACCGAAGAACCTTTAAGTATTTACCGGGAAGTTAAAAAACGTAACGCCAAAATTATGGGCATTACCCAGCATAGCAAAAAAAGTAAGCTGGAAAAATTAATGTTATCAGATAATATTCCTGGCTATATTTTTAAGCAAAAACAAAACCCATCAGATCAGCCGCGCTTAGGTTTAGGCTATACTCTTTTTGGTATTGCCGTTCTTCTGGCAAAATCCGGTTTGTTTAAAATTAAAGTGAGGGAAATTGAAGATATTATTGCTAGTATGGAAATCTGGAGTCGGGAGCTTATGCCTGAAACTAAAATGAAAAATAATTGTGCTAAAAAAATTGCTGATAAATTATACGGTAAACAGCCTGTACTAATTGGGGCAGAATTCTTAATAGGTAATATCCGGGCGTTGCGTAATCAAATATGTGAAAACAGTAAAAATTTTGTTAGCTATTTAACTTTACCGGACTTAAACCACTTTGCCATGGAGGGATTATCTCATCCAGCCTCTAATAAAAAAAATTTAATTTTTTTGTTTTTCGACTCCTTACTCTATCATCCTCGTATACAAAAAAGAAGTGAATTAACCAAGCAAATAGTTCAAAAAAACAAAATAGCAATAATCAGCCACGAATTAAAAAGTGAAAATAAAATTGCCCAAGCGTTTGAATTGCTCCAGCTCGGTACCTGGCTTAGTTACTACCTGGGTATTCTTAATAAAGTTAATCCGATAAAAATCCCCTGGGTTGACTGGTTTAAAGAACAATTAAAATAAACTTAAGTTGACTTTTTGACTATCTTAATTTATAATTTCTTTAGTCCTAAAAAGGGACTATTTATTTTTATTTGCCGCCATCGTCTAGTGGTTAGGACATAAGGTTTTCATCCTTAAAACCGGGGTTCGATTCCCCGTGGCGGTACAAAAAATTATGAAAATTTTAGGTATTGAAACCAGCTGCGATGAAACAGCGTCCGCGGTGATACAGGAACAAAAGAATAATATTACTGTTCTATCCAATATTATTTCATCCCAAATTAATATCCATAAGAAATACGGTGGAGTTGTTCCGGAAGTAGCGGCCAGGGAGCATGTTTTGCAAATTTTACCAGTTATTAATGAGACGCTAAAAAAGGCTGGTCTCAAACGTCAAGAAGCGCCAAAAAAAATTAAAGTCATAGCCGTATCTGCTGGTCCCGGACTAATCACGTCTCTTCGGGTAGGCATAGAAACAGCTAAAATTTTGTCTTATGTATGGAAAATTCCAGCTATTGCTATTAATCATATTGAAGGTCATATTTACGCTAACTTTATTGATGATACAGATATTAAATTTCCATCCGTTATTTTAACAGTATCAGGCGGCCACACCATGTTGGTTTTAATGAAAGGACACGGCCGTTATCAAACTATTGGTGAAACCAGAGATGATGCGGCCGGCGAAGCCTTTGATAAAGCCGCCAATCTTTTAGAATTAGGTTATCCTGGCGGTCCGGCAATTGCAGCTGAAGCAAATAAATTTATAAAACGATACACTAAAACTTCAAACTTCAAACTTCAAACTTCAAATATAAAACTCCCTAGGCCGATGATAAATTCCCCTAGCTTTGACTTCTCCTTTTCTGGTCTAAAAACAGCTCTATTGTATAAATTAAAAAAAGATAAAAATTGGCAAAAAAAATCCCCTGAATACGCTTTCGAATTTCAACAAGCAATAATAGATGTTTTAATTAATAAAACTATTAAAGCCGCTCAAATATATAAAGCTAAAACCGTAATGCTCACCGGCGGTGTATCAGCTAATTATGAATTAAGAAAACAAATAACAAAAAATTTAAAAACTAAACTTCCAAAAATAAAATTTTTAATTCCTAACTTAAAATATACAACTGATAATGCGGTCATGGTGGCTGTAGCTGGCTATTTTCATGCCGTAAAAAAAGATTTTACTCTTTGGCAAAAATTGAAAGCTGATTGCAATTTAAAACTATAATACTAGCTAATTAATAAAAAAACTCGAAAACACCACGTAAATATACTGATATTTAAATTTTAACTAATAATTTTATTAGTAATCTTATTAAATAGCATCAAAAAAGAACGGGCTAATTTTTGTCCGTCCTTTTTTATTATATATAAATTCTCTTTATTATTTTTTCTTTTCTAGACTTTTTTCCTTGGCTAGAACCGCCATGGTAGTTTTTATCACCGTATCCGGAATTAGGGAAATGCTATCTATGCCGCATTCAACTAAAAATTGGGCAAAGTCCGGGAAGTCACTCGGTGCTTGGCCGCAAATACCAACCTTGGTCTTCGTATCCCTGCCAACCTGTATTAAATATCTTATTAAAAATTTTACCGCTTCATTTTTTTCATTGGACGCGCCGGCGACCTTAAGTATATCTCCGGCATCGCGGTCAATGCCTAAAGTCAATTGGGTTAAATCGTTGGAACCGATAGAAAAACCGTCAAATATCTCCGCAAATTTGGGTGCTAAAATAATATTGGAAGGAATTTCAGCCATAACATAAACTTCCAATCCGTTTTTGCTTTGCTTTAATCCGTTTTTAGCCATAATGGCCAGTACTTCTCTGCCTTCTTCCGCGGTGCGGCAAAAAGGAATCATTACTTTTAAATTAACTAGACCCATTTCATCCCGTACTTTCTTTAAGGCTGCACATTCTAATTCAAAGGCAGGTAGAAATTTAGGAGAATAATAACGGCTAGCTCCGCGCCAGCCGATCATAGGATTAGATTCTATCGGTTCATATTCTCTGCCTCCAATCAAATCAGCATACTCATTGCTTTTAAAATCTGACAATCTAACAATCACATCTTTAGGGTAAAAAGCAGCCGTAATCGTGGCTACCCCTTCAGCCAGCTTGTCAATAAAAAATTTAGTCTTGTTCTGGTAACCGATAGTAATTTGGTTAATTTTTTTCTTAACTGTTGAATTCTTAATTTTAGCATAATTAATCAAAGCCAAGGGATGTACTTTGATATAGTTGTTAATAATAAATTCTAACCGGGCTAAGCCAATGCCGCTATTGGGAATAAAAGAGGAGGAAAAGGCTAAATCCGGTTCGCCCAAATTCATCATGATATCAGTTTTTGGTTTGGCTAAATTTTTTATATTAGTTTTTTTAACCTTAAAAGGAAGTTTGCCTTCATAAACATGCCCTACTTCGCCCTCGGCGCAACTCACCGTTACCGCTTGTCCGTTTTTTATTTTTTTTGTACCTCTATTCGTGCCCACTAAGCAAGGTATACCTAACTCCCGCGAAACAATAGCAGCATGGCAAGTTCGTCCGCCTTTGTCCGTCACAATAGCGGCGGCTATTTTCATAATCGGCTCCCAGTCTGGGTCAGTCATATCAGTAACCAGGACTTGTCCAGGCTTAAATTTTTTAATATCTTTAACGCCTAAAATTTTGTTAGTAGTTCCGGCCCCGATTTTACTGCCTACGCTTTGTCCAACAATAATAATTTTTCCTTTCCTGACTAGCTTATATTCTTCTAAAATATTATAATCGCGAATACTATGAATAGTTTCCGGCCTAGCCTGGGTTATATATAGTTGTTTTTCTTTACCATCAAGGGCCCATTCTATATCCATGGGCCGGCCATAATGTTTTTCAATAATCATGGCCCAATCAGCTAATTTAATAACCTGAGCATCAGTGATTGATTGTTTTTGCTGGTCTACCTTCTTTACCTTTATATTTTTAACCGGTTGCATAGAACTGTTGTTGTATATCATTTTTAGATGTTTATGTTCGATTTTACGGGAAATAATAGCTCGGGTGGGTTTAAAGACATAAAATTCGTCTGGATTAACTTTGCCCTGAACTATGTTTTCGCCCAGGCCATAAATAGAATTAATTAAAACCGCATTAGTAAAACCGGATTCCGTATCAATAGTGAATATAACCCCCGAAGCAGCCAAATCAGAGCGTACCATTTTTTGGATTCCTGCCGACAAAGCAATTTTAAAATGATCAAAACCTTTATCGACCCGATAAGAAATAGCTCGGTTAGTAAACAAGGAAGTGATACAACGGCGAACGGCTAAAATAACATTTTTCTCACCACGAATATTTAAAAAAGTTTCCTGCTGACCGGCAAAAGAAGCGTCTGGCAAGTCTTCGGCCGTAGCTGAAGAACGGACAGCGACATCAATTTCTTTTATTTTGTACACTTGGGATAATTGGTGATAAGCTTTTAAAATATCTTTTTCTAAATCTTTGGGAAATTCAGCTGACATAATTGCCTGGCGTACTTTAACTCCTCGTTTCATTAAATCAGTTACTTTATGCGTATTAAGCCCTTTTAAAATCTGCTTAATCTCTTTTTTTAGTCCTGCTTCCCCTAAAAAATAATTATAAGCGTACGCCGTGGTGGCAAAACCGTTTGGGACATACACTCCTTGGCTGGTTAACTTCTGATACATTTCCCCCAAAGAAGCGTTTTTACCACCAACTTGCGGTACATCCTTAATAGAAATTTGATTAAAAAACTTGATAAATTTTGACATAAATATAAATCCGAATCTATCCCGCTAAAAATGAAACGAATGCCGCTGATTGCGAAATGCTTTACGGCATTCGCCCGTCTGCTCGGGCAGGCAAGTAATTCGCATAATTAATATTATTTTTTATAAATTTATTTTTTTGCTCCAGGTATAAATATAAGGCATCTTCCACCACTCGCCATTCAGAGCTTTAATAATGCCTATAACAGATATAACCAGAAAAGCCAGCATTAATAACTGCCCGAAAACAGGAAACCACATTAGCAAACTGCCGATAAGTTCAAGGATAAACAAAACCAATCCTTGTTTAGCATGAAATTGGGCAAATTTGGATTTTCGTTTACCCAGTAAAGGGACTAAAAATAAAATCCAGGCGTAAGATAGGGCGGCAATAACTTTATTCTCTTCAATGTCTTTGTCTTTTCTCCCTGAAGTCGAAAATGATTTTTTTACTTCTGGCATAATTTTATAGTTTTAATAATTATTATATTATTTTATCTAATATCATCATAGCATAAAATTTGTTATAATAAAATTAAATTGACAAATGAATTTAAATACTATAAATGTTATATTAATGCGGACGTGGCGGAACTGGTAGACGCGCATGGTTTAGGACCATGTGGGGAAACCCGTGAGAGTTCAAGTCTCTCCGTCCGCACCAAATTAATTCTATTAACTATGATTAAACAAAAATTTATTATTTCTCTAGGCGGCTCTTTAATCGTCCCGCCAACTGGTATTGATTGGAAATTCTTGAAAAAACTTCGGACCTTAATTTTAGAGCAGACAAAAAGAAACAAAAAATTCTTTATTATTACCGGCGGCGGTACTACCTGCCGCCAGTACAATGAAGCCGCAAAAAAAATTACTACTATAACATCTAATAACTTAGACTGGTTAGGTATCTATTCTTCTCATCTAAATGCTTGCTTACTTAAAGCTCTGTTTCGTAAAACCGCTTATACGGAAATTATTAAAGACCCAACTATTCATTTTCGCACAAAGAAAAAAATTATAGTTGGCGGCGGTTGGCGACCCGGCTGGTCAACTGATTTTGTCGCTACCATAATTGCCCAAGAATATAAAATTAAAACCATTATAAATTTATCTAATATTGATCATGTTTATGACAGGGATCCGAAAAAGTACAAAGGAGCTAAAAAAATAGAGCAACTTAGTTGGCCGGATTTTAGAAAAATTGTCGGGTATAAATGGTCGCCTGGCCTTAATAAGCCGTTTGATCCCATTGCTTCGCAAAAAGCCCAAGAGCTTGGTCTACGGATAGTAATTATAAATGGCAAAAAATTAGACAATTTAAAAAAATTCTTGGCTGGGAAAAAATTCAAAGGAACAATAATAAAATAAAAAAGTAATTAGTTTTTTAATTAAATCGCTTAAATTTTTTAGCGGTTTTTATTTTGTGCTATAATAAAATTTAGAACTTAATAATTAGATATTAGAAAGTTTACTAATATGTCTTCAAAGGTATTATCTGCGGCTGTCATTGGCCTGGATGCCGAAATTGTAGAAGTAGAAGCAGATACCGGCGGCGGGGAGCATGGCATATTTACCATTGTCGGTTTGCCTGATGCCGCGGTGTCAGAGTCGCGAGAAAGAGTGCGCAGCGCCATTAAAAATTCTGATTTTTATTTCCCCAAAATTAAAGTAACTGTTAATCTGGCGCCTGCTGACTTAAAAAAACATGGACCGAGCTATGACTTGCCGATTGCAATTAGTGTTTTAGTCACTACTGATAAAATCAACATCCTGAAACCGCTGGAAAAAATGTTATTTGTAGGAGAACTGGCTTTGAATGGAGACGTAAGACCGGTTAACGGCATTTTGCCTATTGCCCTGAAGGCGCAAAAAGAAAATATAAAAACTTTATTCGTGCCTAAATTAAATGCCCAAGAAGCTAAATTGGTAAAAACGTTGGAGGTAGCGCCAGTTGACAGCTTAAAACAACTAACCGAACATCTAGAAGGTAAGGCTGTAATTAAACTAATGCCAACCAGCGACTTTGATTTTTCCAATATAAAAATTTTACACGACATGGCTTATATTAAAGGGCAGGAACACGTAAAACGGGCTATGGAAATTTCTGCGGCTGGCGCTCATAATATGCTTATGAGTGGCCCGCCAGGAGCAGGAAAAACATTAATTGCCCGCACTATGCCCTCTATCCTGCCTAATTTAACCTTGGAAGAAGCTTTGGAATTAACCAAGATTTACAGCGTAGCCGGATATCTACCGCCAGACATCGCTTTGATAACCAGCCGCCCTTTTCGTTCGCCCCACCATACCGCTTCGGGCGTAGCTTTGGTCGGCGGTGGTACCTGGCCCCGGCCTGGTGAAATATCAATGGCTCACCGTGGTGTCCTGTTTTTAGATGAATTTCCGGAATTCCCACGCCAAGTCTTGGAAAATTTACGCCAGCCGTTAGAAGATGGGGTAATTCATGTCAGCCGAGCCGCCGGAAATTTAAGCTTCCCGGCTAAATTTATTCTTATTTCCGCTATGAACCCCTGCCCTTGCGGCTATTATGGCGATAAGGAAAAAAATTGTACTTGTTCAGTGGCTCAAATTATTAACTATCGAAAAAAAATATCAGGCCCGATTCTTGACCGCATAGATCTCCACCTGGAGGTGCCCAGGATAAAATTTGATAAATTATCTTCTGAAACTTTAAGTGAAAAATCTAAAATTATTAAAAACAGGGTGCAGGCGGCAAGACAAATTCAACAACTAAGATTTAAAAATGCGCCCTTTATAACCAACTCGGAAATGACCTCTGAAGCAGTTAAAAACTTTTGTCAAGTTGATAATACTTCAAAGCAACTTCTTAAAAATGCCGTAGACCAGATGCATTTGTCGGCTCGAGCTTATTTTCGCATCCTAAAAATAGCACGCACTATCGCTGATTTAGCCGGTATGGAAAAAATTTTACCGGCCCATATAGCCGAATCCCTGCAATACCGGCCGAAGGTGGAGTAATGAATAAGTTCATGTTATAATAATAATATAATAAAGATTAAAAAATTTATTATGAAAAACAAATTATTTATATTTTTACTCATTTTTGCTCTCATTTTAATTTCTGGATTTGGTTGTCAAATATCTGATAAAGCAACTCAAGAAGCCATGAAGCCAATTACTTTAAACTACTGGCGAGTATGGGACGGGCCTGATGATTTCGCAGAAATTATCGCCAACTATAATCAAATACACCCGAATATTACTATAAAATACCGCAAACTCCGCTATGATGAATACGAACAAGAATTAATAGAGGCTTTCGCTACCGACCGCGGGCCTGATATATTTTCTATTCATAATACTTGGACAAGAAAATACCAGTCCAAAGGGCTAATTTCACCCATGCCTAATTCAATTACTATGGCTTACCCGGTAATTAAAGGTAAACTTAAAAAACAGATTATTTCCGAACTACAAACTACCAAAAGCCTAACATTAAATAAACTAAAAACTGATTTTGTTGATGTGGTTTATGATGATGCGGTAATAAAAGTTATAGATGAAAAAACCGGCCAAACGAAAGAACAAATTTTCGGCTTACCCCTGTTTATTGATACCCTGGCTATGTATTATAATAAAGATTTATTTAACAACGCTGGTATTACCAGCCCGCCGCTTTATTGGAATAGAGAATTTCAGCAAGATGTAAAAAAATTAACTAAGCAAAACAACAAGGGGCAACTGGAACAATCAGGCGTGGCATTAGGCGGCAGTGATAATATAGAACGTTCCAGCGATATCCTGTCAATATTAATGATGCAGAATGGCGCGGTTATGATGGATGATAATGGTATAGTAAAATTCCATCAAAGGCCGGAAACTTTTCAGGATAAAAGCTATAATCCAGGACTGGATGCCCTGCGCTTCTATGCTGATTTCTCTAACCCAGCTAAAGAAGTATACAGTTGGAATAATACCTTGAAGAACTCTATGGATTTATTTGTTCGTAACAAATTAGCCATAATGTTCGGCTACGCATATATGCTACCACAAATTCTCAGTAATCCTAAATTGAATTTTGAAATTACAAAATTGCCGCAGATTGAAGGCAACCCTCAAAATATTAACTTTGCCAACTACTGGGTAGAAGTTGTCTCTAATAAAAGCCAATACATTCCTGAAGCCTGGGATTTTATCCAATTTATTACCAGGGCCGAACAGGCTAAAATTTATTTAGATAAAACGAAAAAGCCTACTGCCCTGCGCTCTTTAATAGAGGGGCAAATAGACGACCAGGATATAAGCACATTTGTGGAGCAGGTATTAACAGCTAAAAGCTGGTACAAAGGCAATGATGCTAATGCAGCTGAAGCCATTATGAAAGAAATAGTGGACAAAGTTGTCTCCGGCCAAGATGAGTTAGATGATATTATCAGTGTCGGCGCCAGAAAAGTACAACAAACAGTCTATAAAGAATAATAAAAAAATTATCAATTTAAATTATGTCTGTTATGCTAAGTAAAAAATTATTATTTTGCTATATTGTTATATTGTTTATTAGTTTTAGTCTTCTATTTATTAATTCTTGTTTTGCCCAAAAGTCAATTCTGGGATTGGAAAATGCTTGCAATTGCAATAATCTTACTAGCTCTTCTTCTGGCGAATGCCAAAAATATTGCAAAGGAGATTATGAATTAAATGATTTTGCGCAATTATTTGTTAACGTGGCTAAATGGATTTTAGGGATTTCCGGCTCTTTGGCCCTGCTGGCTTTTATCTATGGCGGTATTATGTTTTTAGTTTCCGGGGGTAGTAGCGAAAGAGTGGCGAGCGCCAAACAAATAATTATTGGCGCGGTCATCGGTTTGATTATTGTTTTTACCAGTTATATAATTATTGGCTTTATTTTTAAAGCCCTGGGACTAGAGGTGGATTGGTATAACTCTAATTGGTTCAACTAATTAAATTCTTAAAATTAAAACCAGAATTTCACCATAATAAAAATAATCTTAATATGATTACCTTTAAAACTAATAAAATCTCTTATGAATCTGATTATATCGGCCAACAGCTACGCCAGGCCAGGCAAAATAAAAATATCACTCTGGAGGAAGCGTCTAAAAAATTAAATATTAATATAAAATATTTAGAAGCTATAGAAAACGGCCAGCTAAATAAGTTGCCGACCGGAATTTATAAAAAAAATTTTTTGCGGGAATATACCCTATTTTTAAAAATAGACCCTGTAGAAATTTCGGAGTTGTATAACTCAAAAGCTAAAAACAAACAAGGAGAAAAAAATTTATTTACTAAAAAAATTCCTCATTTCTTTTACTTTTTAGCTATTCCAAAAATTATTAAAAATACTATCATATTATTCGTCGCTTTAATTTGCCTGGCTTATTTAATTTATGGCGTAAGCAATATTATCTCTCCGCCTAAATTGATAATTACTAATCCACCGGAAAATTTCACTACCCAAAAAAATACTATTAATATTTCCGGTCTAACTGAACCAGGAGCAGAAGTAATTATTAATGAAGAAATTATATCTATCAATACAGATGGATTTTTTACTAAAAAAATAAATTTGAAAAATGGCTTAAATACTATCTATATTACTTCTCAAAAGAAATATAGCCGAAAAAATGAAATTATTAAAAATATTTTAGTAAAAGACGCCATAAACCAATAGCAACAACTTAAAATTCCAAGGAATAAACATCCGTATTTGCTAAAAAATTTATAATGTTGCAATTTTTTATAAAATAGCTTAAGGTGTTTATAGACAAGGAGGCTTTTAACCTCTTTTATTATTAGTTATTATTTAAAAAATATGCCTCAAGACAATAAAAACAAAGGGGAGGAAAAGGAAATAAATGAAAAATTTCAAGCAGCGGCGGCGGCTATGGAGCAAATTAAAAATAGATTTGGCGAAGGCGCCATAATGAAATTCGGCGAGGCTAAAAAAGCAAACGTGGATGCAGTCCCAACCGGTTGTTTGTCTCTTGATATTGCCCTTGGGATTGGCGGAGTGCCCAGAGGAAGAGTAATTGAAATTTTTGGACCCGAGGCATCAGGAAAAACAACTTTAGCCCAGCATATTGTGGCAGAGGTGCAAAAAATAGGCGGTATTGCCGCCTTTGTGGACGCCGAACATGCCCTTGATCCTGATTATGCTACTAAAATCGGGGTAAATATTAAAGATATGTTAATCTCCCAGCCAGATACCGGGGAACAATCGTTAGAAATAGTAGAAACTTTGGTCCGTTCTAACGCGGTTGATGTTGTTGTTATTGATAGTGTCGCTGCTTTGGTACCGCGAAAAGAAATTGAAGGAGAGATGGGCGACCAGCATATGGGCCTGCAAGCCCGGCTCATGAGCCAAGCTTTAAGAAAATTAACCGGCATTGTCGCTAAAACTAAAACTGTAGTTATCTTTATCAACCAAACCCGCATGCGTATCGGTGTATTTTTTGGAAATCCAGAAACCACTACCGGCGGCACCGCTTTAAAATTTTATTCTTCGGTCAGAATTGAAGTCAGGCGATCAGCCCAAATTAAGCAAGCTGACAAAATTATCGGCAACCGAGTTAAATGCAAAGTAGTTAAAAATAAAGTGGCGGCTCCATTTAAAACCTGCGAATTTGATATTATGTATAATGAAGGCATTTCCATTGCCGGTGATTTGCTTGATATCGGAGTCGTTTATAATATTATCAACAAATCAGGCAATTCGTATTCTATGGGAGATAATAAACTTGGAGTAGGTAGAGAAAATGCAAAAAAATTTTTACGGGCAGATAAAAAATTAATGAAAGAAATTAGAAAAAAGATATTAAGCGAAGTAAAAGCGCGGGAAATGGAAGAATTGTAAACATACAAAAAAACGAAAATTAACAAATTAAATTAACAAAATAAAAAAGGCTCTTATGAATAAAGGGTCTTTTTATTATTCTCAAATTCTTTTTTCGTGTATTTTAGTATATTGTATGTATGCGGGCTATGCTCGCTCAACATACTCGCCCGTATCCGTATTAACTCTGATCATATCTCCCTCATTAACAAACAAAGGGGCGTTTATCTTGGCGCCGGTTTCTAGCTCCACCATCTTAGTGACACCGCCGGCAGAATTGCCCTTTACTCCTGGTGGCGCGCTTACTACCTTAAAATCTATTTTAACCGGCAGTTCAATAGCTATTGATTGACTATTAAAATACAACACATCAACATCTATGCCATCTTTTAAAAATTTTTGCTTTTCCCCAATCTTTTCAAGCGTTAGGCTAAACTGCTCATATGTTTCGCTATTCATAAAATGGGCATGGCTTTCATCTTTATACATAAAACTAGCCTTTTTTTTCTCAATGTCCGCCTCTTCGCATTTTTCACTTCCTTGAAAAGTTTTTTCTAAAATACTGCTATTAATCAAATTGCGCAACTTAGTTTTAAGCACTGCACCGCCACGAGCCATCTTATGATGATCGGTTTTGATTACTAAATACGGTTCATTATTAATTTGAACAACCTTGCCTATTTTTATCTCATTAAAATTAAGCATAAAAATATAATACTAATCTATTTAATTTATCAATCTAATTATTTGTTCACAAAAGGCAGCAGGGCCATTATTCTAGCTCGCTTAATAGCAATAGCTAATTTCCGCTGGTGCCACGAACAAACACCAGTTCGTTTCCGGGGTAAAATCTTCATATGAGAATTAACAAACCGGCGAAGAGTCTGCGGATTCTTATAATCAATTTCTTTAATATTATTTATACAAAAATAACATTGTTTTTCTTTTTTAATTGTGTCTGCCATAAATTATTAAAAAATATTTATCTTGTATTTCCATGATTTTATATTATCCTTTTATAATATTTAATCACTCAAAACATAAACAGCTAATTCAAAAATAATACGAACAAACTAATTAAACATAATAAAAATTTCATCAAATCCTTATATGATTCGCATAAACTGTTCTGCTAGATGGGATAGTCCCGAGTCTATTCTTTGCATTATTTACATGTACCGAATTCGTAATACGGCATTCAATCCTACTTTCATTCGCATAGGCGACATTTGTAATGTCGCATCTAATAACTAAAATGGTATATTCTCAACCTTGATTTCTTCTTCGTTTGGATTTACTTCTCCGGCCGACGACTCATTAACATCATCCACTAATTCTGGTGAAGATTCCTGCTCCGCGGGTGAGGGTGGTTCTCCTTCGGGAGTAGATACTCCGGAAACACCGCCAGCCCGATCCAGCATAATCATATTTTCGGTAATAATTTCCGTACGATAACGCTTCATCCCGTCCTGACCTACCCAGTCTCGTGTTTGTAAACGACCTTCAATATAAACTTTTGAGCCCCGGCGTAAATATTGCCCGCAAATTTCTGCTAATCTCCTCCAAGCAACTACATTATGAAATTCTACTCTCTCTTGCCGCTGTCCCGATTGGTCTGTCCAAATTAAATTGGTGGCCACGGCGAAAGATGCAACTGCTACACCCGAAGGCGTATTTCTAACTTCTGGGTCTCGAGTTAAATTCCCGATAATCATAGCTTTGTTTAAGTTCATACTCTTTTGCTGCCCTATAATTATCCATAAAAAAAATACGGATAACTACGAGTGCTAATAAATTAGTTAAAATAATACCAAAATTTAAACAAATTTCACTTAATAGTGGCAGAACCTCTGAATTTAAACATTATAACAAATCATCGGTATCTAAAATCTTATCAAGTTTTTTATCCAAATCTTTTAAATCTACTTTACCTTTAACCTTCTCTTCTTCTATTTTTTCTTTTTTCTTTGCTTTAATAGCAATTTTTTCAGATATTTCTCTTTCTTTTTTAATTTCCTCAAGCGTTTTAACTTTTTTAACCACCATCTGGTAGCGCAAAATATCCCTGGACATCTGTAAGACTCTGTTTATCTTCTCTATTTTATCTCCCTTAATATCAAACTCTACTAAATTATAATATCCATAGTTAAAATGCTTTATGGGATAAGCTAATCTTTTTTTTCCCCATTCCTCTGTTTTGGTAATATTGCCACTATTATCCTTTATAATCCTATCCACTTTTTTGATAATGGGCTTTAATTCGTCTTCAGAATATTTATTGGAAATTATGTAAAGTAGTTCATAATGAGGAATCTCTACTTTTTTACTTTTTGACATAATTTTATAACTATTAATTTAATTACTAAAAATAAAAATCTCTAATATTTTCAATTCGCCAATGGACAAATTATAAAACTGAGATTTTTATAAACATGTCTTTAATCCCAATTATTTCTCGGGATTACCCTAAAATATTTTTAGGATATGGAAAAGATATTATATTCAATTTTCCTTCCACAATAGCACTCTAACACAAACTATAAGAAATTGCAAGATTTCAATATTTATGCTAATTTTTTAATATTAAATACAATTATAGCTTGCCTATATGCCCTTGTTTAATAATAGATTAAGGCTTTACTTAGTAGAAAAAAACAGAGATAGGTATTAACAATATATTTTATGACATATTTCTTTATTTTAGGCAGTAACCCTGCCCTATCAATAGAAGAACTCTCGGTAGTCTTTAATTTAAGCTCATTAGAAAAAACGGTTTATGAATTGCTCCAGGCAAATGTTTTTATATTAACAACGGAACGAAAATTTGATGCTGGCCAAATGATAAAAAAATTAGGTGGAACTATAAAAATTGGCAAAATTACTGCCATAGTTAAAAAAAATGAAAAAGAAAAAATACTGCCGGAAATAACTAAACTATTAAAGCCAAAAGCTAAAAAATTTAAATTCGGTTTTTCCTATTATGGACCAAAAAAATTTAATATCCAAAAATTAGCTATGGCTGTTAAAAAATTCCTGAGGGAAAAAGAAATTAGCTGCCGCTGGGTGACGAGCCGCGAAAAAAATCTCTCCAGTGTAGTTGTCGAACAAAATAAATTAACAACCCAGGGAATAGAAATTGCCTTAATAGAAAATAATAAGAATATATTAATCGGACAAACCCTAATCGTACAGCCATTTAAAGAATTATCATTCCGCGATTACGGCCGTCCGGCTAGAGACGACTACGCCGGCATGCTCCCGCCCAAGCTAGCGCAAATAATGATTAATCTGTCTGGCGCTAAACCAATAGACACCATCTTAGATCCTTTTTGCGGCTCCGGTACTATCTTGACTGAAGCCATGTTGATGAATTATCAAAATTTAATCGGTTCAGATATTTCAACTAAAGCTATTAATGATACTAAAAAAAATATTGACTGGACAAAAAATAAGTTTCCAATTTCCAATTTTAAACTTCAACTACACAATGAAGATGTTGCCGGGTTGTCAAAATTTATATTGCCTAAATCTATTGGCGCTATAATTACCGAGCCCTATCTTGGCCCACCCAGAGGAAAAGTTAATATAAAACAAACCGTAAAAAAACTGGAAAACTTATATTCAGAATCTTTGGCTGAATTTAAAAAAATGCTAAAGACTAATGGACGAATAGTTATGGTTTGGCCAATTTTTCAACAATCCATCTTTCTATTCCCCGATCTAAATGGTTTTGAAATTATTAGCCCAATACCACAAAATATAAAAAATAATAAACTTATTGAATTAACTGCTCGTAAAACAATCATTTACGGCCGGCCAGGCCAAAAAATTTGGCGGGAAATAGCAGTCTTGACAAAAAGCCAACTATAAGATAAGTTAAATAAAATTAATTAGCATTCTGTACTTTTAAAACTAAAGGGGAAATATTTTATTTTTTCAACAATTTTCTGAATTTATAGAAAAAGGAGAAAAAAATGGAAAGCTCAGGAAAAACATTTGGAATTATTGTTTTGGGTTTGCTGGTTATTATTTTCGTCTTATTATTTAATAATAACCACCAAAAAACAAAGTTATTAATGCTTGAAGGGAAAAGGTCCCGGGTTAACGCCATGAATATTGCCGTGGTCACTCAGAACAAAAAATTAAAAAGAAATTTAACTGACAAAATACTAAGGCTAGAAAAAACAGAAGAAGAACTTAAGCAAATGACCAGGGATGCTGAATCAAATACTGATACAGTTGAACTTCTTTCCTATGAAAATGAACAATTAAAAGGAAAGGTATCTATGCTAGAGAAGACTGCGGCAAGACAAAGAAGAGGCCTGGGGATTTTTGATGATCACTACAAAGAAAAAATTGCCGCATATATCCGGACTAACCAAAAACTAGCCCAAGATAAAGCAAGGCAAACAGTCATAATTGCTGATAAAGATAAAAAGCTGTATTATTGTATCCAGGCCAATGATAAACTCTTATCTGAAAACAGCAAACGGCAAATAATGATTACCAAGCTGGAAGACAAACTGCGAAAGAATAATCCCTCTATCATAAAAAAAGCGCCTTTTACAATTCGTTTTGACTTAAACAGATGGGATATTTGTGGCCAGGAAAAGAAAAATCTTGAGCATGATGCTGAATGGCTATTAGAATATTGGAAATATGCCCTGGCAAATAACTTACAGTTTTGTATTATTGGCTACTGTTGCCAAAAGGGAACATCGACATACAATTGGGGGGTGGTCGGCAGTAAACGGGCGCTAACCGTTGAGCGGGCTTTTATTAAGGCTCTAATAAATGACGGTGCCACTAAAGATGAAGTTAACAAACTTCTTCGCCCTTTATCGGCAGGCAAATACAGACCAGAACATAATAAGCCCTGTGATAACCGGAAAGTTGAAATATATTTACTCAAAAAACCAATCGGCAGTTGAAGCAGCTAAAAAAACCATAAAATTAAAGGAGTTGAATAAAAAAATCGTTGTCACTTTTTAAGGACAACGATTTTTTAATTAGTCTATTTTATTTACTAAACAAAAATCGACAAATATCTCCATCCTGCACTATATAGTCTTTGCCCTCAGTCCTAATTAAGCCTTTTTCTCTAGCCGCTTGTTCACCGCCCGCTTCAATAAACTCCTGCCAGTTAATTACTTCGGCCCGGATAAAACCTCTTTCCATATCAGTATGAATTCTGCCCGCGGCTTGAGAAATTTTTGCCCCCTCCTCCACAGTCCAAGCCCGAGTTTCTTCAGACTTAATTGTAAAAAACGTTATTAAATTAAGCAATTTATAAGAAGTCTTAATTAATTTTTCCAATCCGCTTTGCTCCAAGCCAAGTTCTTTAATATATTCCTTTTGTTCCGCTTCGGCCAAATTGGAAATTTCTTCTTCTAGTTTGGCATTAATCTTTATATATTCTCCATCCCAACTATCAACAACTGGCTTATTGTCCTGTTCATCTTCATTTATCGCATAAATAATAGGCTTTGTGGTTAATAAATTTAAACTTTTTATAATCTCTTTCTCTTCTTTGCTTAATTCAAGTTCATGGACGGATTGGCCGGCTTCTAAAACTTGCTTAATTTTTTCCAACAAGCTCTGTTTTTCTTTTATCTCTTGATTGCCGCTTTTAGCTTCTTTTATAATTTTGGCTAAACTTTTTTCAATAGTTTGGAGGTCAGCCATAATTAATTCCATATTAACTATTTCCTTGTCGCTGGCTGGGTCAATTTTTCCATGTACATGGATTACTTTGTTATCACTAAAAACTCTAACTACCTCGCAGATAGCATTACATTCTCTGATATGAGATAAAAATTGATTGCCCAGGCCTTCGCCCTTATAAGCGTCTTTAACTAGGCCAGCAATATCAACAAATTCAATAATTGTAGGTGTAATTTTTTTAGGATTGGTTATGGCAGCAATTTCTTCTAAACGTTCATCCGGCACCACTACTGCTCCCACGTTAGGATTAATTGTGCAGAAAGGATAATTTGATGCTTCTACTTTTCTCCTGGTTAAAGCATTAAATAAAGTGGACTTACCCACGTTAGGTAATCCAACTATACTAATAGATAACGACATTTTACTTTTGTAATATTAACTATTTTATCTTAACAAACTAATAATCATTTTACAATTACTTGATAATAGCATAACTTATGCTTATTTGTTTTTTTTGACAACAAGTTAAAGCCCTAATGGGCAAAAATAACAATTTAAAAATATTATAATTTTTTAATCTTTATTTAATTTCTTTATAATATATTTAATATATAAACTAATGGTTGGCAAATTATATTATTTAATATATAATAATTCAATCAAATATGGACGCAAGGTTATAGAATTAACTTAGCGTTACATAAAAAAATATATGACTATACTAATAGTTGAAGATGAAATAAAAATTACTCGTTTCATTAAAAGGGGCTTGGAAATGGAGCATTACACTGTTGATGCGGCGTATGACGGCCAGGAAGCTTTGGAAAAAGCTGAAATAAATAATTACGATTTAATTATTTTAGATATTATGCTGCCGAAAATGGATGGCTTGGCAGTCTGCCAAAAATTACGGGAAAACAAAATTGATACCCCGATAATAATGCTTACTGCCCGAGACACGGTGGAGGACCGCATTAAAGGCCTTGATATGGGAGCGGATGACTATCTTATTAAACCTTTTGCTTTCGGTGAATTAGTAGCTCGGGTACGGGCTTTACTCCGGCGGGAAAAAACAGTTAAATCAACCAAGCTTCAAATCGGCGACCTAATTTTAGACCCGGCTACGCATGAAGTTTATCGAGAAAATAAAGAAATACCACTATCAAGCAAAGAATATCGTCTCCTAGATTATATGATGCGACGACCAAGCCATGTTTGTACCCGCACTATGATTGGTGAACACATTTGGGGATATAATTTTACCGATGATTCCAATGTTATTGATGTCTATATTAGCTATCTTAGGCGTAAAATTGACAATGGCTTTAAAAATAAATTAATCCATACGGTTCGCGATGTCGGCTATAAAATCCAGGATAAAACAACCAAAAAAAATTAACTTAATCTAAAATGAAGTTAATAAACAAAATAACCCAAATTAAACAAATCATTACTCCAATCTGTGATTTAAAAACCACCTTTGATTCTTTATTACAAAAAATTGAATTAATAAAGGGAGAGCTGAATTTAAATAAAATTTATTATACTATTGGCGATGAAATGAAAAAAGTGAAGATTAGTACGGTTATTTCCATAATAGATGACGCAAGAGAAAATGCAATTGTAAGATATTTTAAATTAAAAAATGCTTACCAGGAAGGTTTTTTTGAGGAAAGGCTCCAGAAAATAAAAATTACTAAATTTAAAATGCACCAACAAGTATTTAATAAAAAACAAACTGTTTTTTGTAAAAATAGAATTGGACAGCTTAAAAAAAATTTGCCTGGCTTAAAATCATTTCTAAATAAAATTGAAGAAAGCAACTCAATCATTTCGCCTCTTATTTTAAAAGGTGAAGTAATTGGCGTTTTGGAAATCTTTTCAAAAAATTTAACTAAAAAGGATGTTAATTTTGTCAAAAATTTTACTCAGGATTTAACCCTTAGTATTGCCAATACGATTCTTTTTCAGGAAATAAAAAAATCAGAAGAACGTTACCGGGAATTATGGGACAACGCTCCGGTAGCTTATCATGTTTTAGATACCAGGGGCATAATTAGGAAAGTTAATAAATCCGAAGCTAAAATGCTCGGCTCTCCCCAGGAACTAATGATTGGCCGTTCAATTTTCGAATTTATATTGCCAGAGCAAAGAGCCGAAGCCAGACAAAGATTTAAGAAAAAAATATCCGGAGAAAAAATTCCAAAAACAGAAAATAGAATATATGTTAAAAGGGGCGGCACAAAAATTTATGTGTCTATTGATGATATTTTGGAATATGATCATACTGGCAAAATTATTGGCATACGAACAACCATGATTGATATAACCGAACGCAAAAATGCAGAAAAAGTATTAAAAATAAAAAACGATGCCATTGAATCTTCCCTTGATGCGATTGCCATATCTGATTTAGGCGGGAAAATAACTTATGTTAACCCGTCTTTTCTTAAATTCTGGAATTATAAAAATAAAAATGAAGTCATCGGTAAATCGGCGGCTGAATTCTGGCGGTCAAAAACAAAAGCAGCTGAAATTATAAAAATCCTAAAGAAAAAAAATAAATGGTCCGGCGAACTAATGGCCAAGAAAAAAAACGGAAGCTTTTTTAATGTTCAAATTTCAGCTAGCGTAGTAATGAACGAGGCCGGAAAACCCATTAGCCTTATGGCTTCATTTGTCGATATTACAAAGCTAAAAACAACACAAAGGGCTCTTTTGGACAGTGAAAAAAAATACAGAAAATTGGTAGATAACGCTAATGATGGCGTAATTATAATTAACACTAAAGGTTATATAACTTTTGCCAATAAAGCTTTTTGCAAAATAAGCGGTTACAGCAAAAAGGATTTGACTAATTTTCACTTTTTTAGATTAGTACACCCCGATGAACTTGATGCAATAAAAAAACGCTTTCAAGGCAGGTTAAAAAGAGATGGGATAGCACCAAATTATGAATTTAAGGCTATTGATAAAAAGGGAGGGATAAAATTCGTAAGTACATCCGGAACTCCGATGGTAGAGGGCGGCAAAACAATCGGAGTCCAAGAGATTGTCAGAGACATTACAGAAAAGAAGAAGTTACAAAAAAAAATCGAGCAAGCCAAAGAACATTTTGAACAAATAATTGATACTATTCAAGATGGTATTTGCGTTATTGATAGAAATTTTAAAATTGTCGGCTGTAATAAAGAATTTGCTAAACAGGCAAAACTTTCTTTCTCGCAAATTAAAGGCAAAAAGTGCCAGGAAGTTATTCCGCATTATAAAAATGAATTATTCAAAAATCATTGTGCTCACATGATGTGCGGTAATGGCTGTCTGGTTGATAAGGTTTTTTTGGAAGGAAAAAAATTATCATTTGTTGAAAGAGAAAAAGATAATATGGGAAAAATATTTTATCACAGAATTATTATTTTTCCGGCCAAAAATAATAAAGGTGAAGTCTATCAAATTGTTTTAGTTGTTGAAGATATCACCGAGGGAAAAAAGGCTGAAGAAAAAATAAAACAACTCCATGAATTTAATAAAAGAATATTGGATAATTCTCCTGTTAGTATTATAGTTTTAGATAAAAAGGGTATAGTAATCGCGGTTAATAATTTAGCCAAAAAAATAATGAATAAAACAGACGAGCAAGCCATAAACAGGAAACTAACAAATACTAAAAGTATTAAAAATAATAAAGAACTCTTAAAAAAGTATCACCTATTATTAAGGGAAGGGAAGCCATTTTTCTATAAAAATATGTCTTATTCTCCGGAAAAAAGCAAAAAGCAACTATTTTTAAATATTATCGCCGTGCCTCTATTTGACAAAAACAAAAAAATTGATGGGGCTATTTCTATGGCTTTAGATAACACAGAAGCGATTTCAGCTAAAAGGAAATTGGAAGAATTGAACCGAAATTTAGAACAAAGAGTTATAGAAAGAACAAACCAGCTTGATAAAATCAATAAGCAACTTAATAAAATCTTAGAACTCAAGTCAAAATTTATATCAGACGCTTCCCATGAATTAAGAACGCCATTAACCATCATACAGGGCAATCTAGATTTGGCTATTCGCGAAACTAAAAATCTAAACAATGATATCCCGGAAACTTTTAGCTTAATTAACAAAGAAATAGAACAAATATCCAGCATTTTAACTGATTTAACCATGTTGACTAACTCCGACTCCCAGACAGAAAGACTGGCATATGAAAAAATTGATTTAGCCCAATTAATTAAAGCTGTAAGCCAGTCATTGGGAATCTTGGCCTTGCAAAAAAATATAACAATTAAAAACAAAGCAAGCTCTGATAATTTTAATATTATGGGCGATGAGGCTAAATTAGAAAAATTATTGCTTAATATTGTTCGTAACGCCATTAAATATAATAAGGAAAATGGCTGGGTTAAAATTTGGACTGAAAAAATTAATGATGAAGCAAGGATTATTGTAGAAGATAATGGTCTTGGTATTCCGAGGCAGGATTTGCCCTATATTTTTGAACGCTTTTATCGAGTAGATAAATCCAGGTCACGAAATGAAGAAGGCGGAACAGGGCTGGGTTTATCTATTGCTAAATGGATTGCTGAGGCCCATAAGGGCAAAATTAGCGCGGAAAGCACTTTGGGTAAAGGCTCAAAATTTACCATTCATCTACCATTGGATTATAAAAATCAGAAAAAAGCTATTGGCTTATTCGAATAATCCTTACATTTCTATTCAAAAAGTGGTGTATTGGAGCGGTTGACAAACTTTATTTACTATGTTAATACGGTTTTATACATTAATCTGCTCTTTTTATTTATCAGAAGTTAGAATGGGCAATATTTAGACAAAAAATTTACCGAAAAGGAGGTGAAAAATGATGAAAAAAGGCAATGTGTTAATAATTGACGAAGATATAGGCATAGCCACAGAAACAAAAGAATTTCTTGAGCAGAAAGATTATAAAGTTGAAGTCGCTCATGATGGAGCCATGGCCTTACAATCCCTGCAATCATCCAAATATCATATACTGATTACAGATTTAAAATTACCAGAAATAAACGGAATTGAATTAATAAAAGAAGTAGTGAAAAAAGATCGGGATATAGCAATAATTCTAGCTACGGAATCTGCAGAAACAGAAACGATTGCCGGTGCCAAAGAACTAGGGGTAAAAGAATCAATTTCTAAGCCATACTCATTCGAATTTCTTTATAAAACAATCAGCAGACTTTTGGCTGATAAAGCTCTTGGCAAAAAAAAGAAAAACTTTCTAAGACGCCTTCAAGCAACAACGGAGATAGAATTAATTCACAGAAGCACTATTGATATTGAAAGATACACTTCCGGGTCAGAAAATCTATTTTGCCTCATGAACAATTCACAGGTAGTCCTTATTATCCTTTACTTATTCCATTTACAAATCAGGCATGGTATTTGCTTATCGGTTTCGCTTGGTTGTCCAAAAAATTGCTCTAAATGTTTTTCTGGAACACAAATGGATTTTGTTAGGCACTTTTCTGCTGAGGAAATGCTGGCTATGGTTAAAATAGCTTTAAAGGAAAGCTTCTATTTTGATGAGTCTTTCTGGCTTTATGACATGCCCTTCTTTGTTGCAGTAATGGGTTCGGGTGATATTGCTTTCAATTTTAATGAAACTATTCAGGCCATGGAAAAGTTGCACCAACTTTTTCCTGAAAGATTTATCTGTAATATTTCCACTGCTTTCAGTAAAGGGGTTAAACAATTAAGGGCTTTTGTAAAAAATCAACTAAAAACTGCTAAACGGCCCTTTATGCCTAATTTGCAAATCTCGCTAGACAGCACCAGAGAAAAGACTAGATCGTCCATAATTGACTCGGACGAGAATCCACTTATCTTTATCAAGGAGGCTGAAAAATACTATGATTTAACACGAAAGATAGTTATAGCTAATTTTGTCATGTGTCAGGGTATAAATGATACCAAAATAGAAATGCGGGAAATAATTAAATCTCTAAGCCCAGAAAAATTTAAAATTAAAATGTCTAAATCAAAACTTCCTCCCGGGAGCAAGCTAATTTCTGCGCCGGAAGAAAGTATCAAAAACATAGCTGATTCACTTGAAAAATCCGGATTTGAAGTGGAGATATTTGATGAGAAAAAACAAATGGGGTTTGAAACCGGAGGAAGCTGTGGCAGTATTGTCCATCACTTTTAAGGGTAATTTCGTTATTATAAACTAATGAAATTACCCTTTTTTATTGTAAAATTTTTAAAACTAACTATTGGCTTTAATTAAATAAAAAAAACAAACCGGCTATTGGGTCGTCTTCTAAAAACATTAATAAAATTGTTCCGCTAGTTTTTAACTATAGTAATTATTATCTCTCTTTCTCTCGGCTTTTCGTCAAAATCAATTAGAACAATCTGCTGCCAGGCACCTAGTTGTAACTGCCCATTTTCTATGGGTACGGTTATATCCGGTCCGACTAAAGCCGCTTTAATATGGGCGGCGCCATTATGATCACTCCAGCGCTGGTGATGTTTATAATCTGCTTTTTCCGGTGCCATATTTTCAAAAACATTTTTTAAATCTTCAATAATTCCGCTTTCGTATTCCATGGTCGTGAGAGCCGCTGTGGACCCGGAAACAAAAATTACCGCCACGCCTTCCCGGATGTCACTCTTCTTCACTGCTTCAGCTATTTTCCCAGTTATATCAATAAAATCATAATGGCCTTTAGTTTGAATTATTATCTTTTCCCGCATAAATTAATATTGACAATTATTATAATAATTGAAAATAAACAACTAATGCTAATATGATTAAACCAATAGTAGTAATTTCTTTAACATATCGCCACCTGGCAATTTTTTCTGCCATATAAATTACTAATAATATCTGTATTATCGTGGCCATATAAATTCCAATAACAGTAGCAATTTGGCTTACTAAGGAACCGAAAAATAAAGGGGTGAGAACAATAAAATCATCAATCAAAGTTATAAATGAAACTACAAAGCCTATGCCAACTAAACGCCAAAAACGCATGCCTGATATTTTTATTTCCACTTTCTTTTTGGTTCTTTCTATTCTCTTTACTTCTTTTTTGCCTAAAAAATCAAAGTAAACTAAAATCGCTAATAAAAAAATTAAACCGGAAGTAATAATCCGCGTATAAGGAAATTCTTCCAGGATAGAAGAAAGTGTCCAGGCTAAAATAATAGCTGCGGTCACCGCCGATAAATTACCAATGGAAAAAGCGATTCTTCCCATTCGGGCCCTGGTCACCTGCGCAATTATAGGAATGCGGGTAATCGTATCGTCAAAACTCGCCAAAGCCTTAGCTAAAGCGCCAGCGATAAAATATTTTATTATATTCAACATATTTAATAAATTATATTTTTATTTTACCATTTTTATCTTAAAAATTCGATTATAAAAAATTACGTAATTAATTACGTAATTCTTAAACTTTCTTATAATAAAAAATCGCATCCTCCGTCCTGCTAATTTATACTTCTGTAAAAACAGGGAATTGGAAAAAATAAAAAACACTCCTGATAGAGGGGTGTCTTAGTTGGGCGACTTGATAAAATATCAGGATTAAAATTATCTTTAATAATATTTTTAATCCCTATCCCGTAATCTCTTTTTAATAAACTTTTCTGTAAAATCAACCACTTCTTTTTTCGCTTCCGGCGGACTTTCCGCCACCCAACGAGCAAAATTGTATAATTCTACTTTATCAGCTCTTAACCATTTATTGTTCAAAAATAAAAAAACAAACAAGGTTGTTACCGCTATTCTTTTATTGCCATTCTGAAACGGATGATTTTTAATAAGCAAATAGAATAAAATAGCGGCTTTACCAATAAACCCCTTATACAAATATCCTCTATTAAATTTCTGAAACGGGGCCATAATGCAACTTTCCAGTATATGCGGGTATCTGGTCTCAAAATCAGGAATTGGTTCATCCCAACTCATTGTTTGTACTGCCAGCTCATGAGCAATATGTTTTATTTTTTCAATTGTAATATTTTGAATCTTATTCATTGCCAAGCATTTTAAGTGTATCGCCATATTCTTTAATCGCCTTAGCAACACCCTTGCCAATTTCATTTTTAGTTTTATCAGTTAACCCACTACCAACTATATCTTCTAAGTCTTTTTTATAAATAATATAATTCCTTCCCATTTTTTCTGCTTTTAATTGGCCTCTTTTAATTTTATTAAATACAGCAATACGACTGATATTTAAAATTTCAGCTAATTCTTTAACTGTATAGTAATTTTTTTTATTTTCATTATTGCCCATATATCTGTTAACTTATATTTATAGATTAACATATGTTAACTTTATAGTCAATAGTTAACAAAAAAATACCGCTAAAATTAGCGATATTTATAAACCTTAATAAAATGGGGTGGCTAGAAGGCCCTCCTTCGCTTGCGCTTCGGCGGGTAAAAATTGAACCCTGGTTCAATACGCCTCTTAATCACACAAAAATAAAGCAGGGCATCTACCTTGCTTTATTTCTTGGGGTGGCTAGAGGGAATTGAACCCTCGTCACAGGCGCCACAAGCCCGTGTTCTACCATTGAACTATAGCCACCATAATCCTATACCGAAGGGCGGTAATCTAAAAAATGCAAAATTACAAATTTCTAATTACTAATTTCAGATTGCCCAATCTAAATCCTATAAAAATAAACCTTCTCATGTTTATCAGCCTCTATTTCTTTCTCGCTGGTCATGTTGGGCAAAAAAAAGGCATAGCTGATAATTATTGTACCGGACCGACACTCCTGCTTAAATTTATCTTCCAGCTTTCTCATCATGTCCGGGTTTAAGTAGCAATAAATAACATTAGCCTCATTTAAATCAACTTTAAATAAATTCTCTTTTTTTAATATTAGCTTGTCTTTTAAAAAACTGTTTTGAATTTGGCCAAGCAAATAAGGTAGAAACGAATATTCTACTCCAACTAACTTGGCTCTGGGATATTTTTTCCGGCAAGCATGTAAAAATCCGGCACGCCCACAGCCTAATTCATAAATGGTCGCATCATCTTCAACTTTTAATTCCTCTATTATCCTCTTGATGACCTTTGGTCTAGTGCAAACAAAAGGGGCGAAACCCCGAAAACAAATATTATAAAATTGAACAGTGAAAAATACCAAAAAGATTAAGATTAAAATTAACAAAATAAATAAAGCTACAGCCATATTTTTAAAATTATTTATTAGTAATTTAAATGTAAAATTTATCTTATTTCTTGTCAATTGTACGCCCAGGGGGAGTCGAACCCTCATAGCCAGCTTAGAAGGCTGGTGTTCTATCCGTTGAACTATGGGCGCAAATTTTAATAGCAACCTAATCAAAAAATGTAATTTATTCTAAAATAATATGCGTAAAATAAAATTGCCCGATATGACAACAGCTAAAATATACCAAAATTTCACCAATAAGTCAATCTTGCCATTTTTTTTAAATTATGCTATGGTTAGCTAGTGTATTAACTAAATAATAATATACCTTATCTTGGATATGGAATTTTGCCATTTCTCGGATAAGGATCAAATTATGCTGGATAAAAAAACCAAACAAAAAATAATTAACAAGTTTAAAATTCATGACACTGATACTGGCTCCACTCAGGTACAAATCGCCATTTTGACTGAAGAAATTAAACAATTAACAGAGCATCTTAAGGCCCACAAGCATGATCATTCCTCCCGTCGGGGTTTGCTTAAAAAGGTAGGTGAAAGAAGGCGATTATTAAAATATTTGCAAAAAGAAGACGAAAAAATATTTGCTGATTTAGCCAAAAAATTAAAATTGAAAATTGCTAAAAAAATGGTTGAAGATGAACAGGAAAAATTAAAAATAGAGCAAGAATTACTAGCCAAACAAGAAATAAAAGTCGATAACGGTTTACTTGAGGAAAGTAAAATTGAAAAAAATAAAAATCTTAACCATAGCTAAAATCTATGATAAAACATCGAGACCAAAGAATAGGAGTGTTGATAGATGTAGCCAATATGTATCACTCGGCTAAAAACCTGTATAACAAAAAGGTTAATTTCAAAGAAGTTCTAAAAGAGGCGGTAGCCGGCCGTAAATTAATTAGAGCTACGGCTTATGTTATAAAAACAGAAACGGAAGAAGAGATGCCTTTCTTTGAGGCTCTAAGCCAACAGGGGTTTGAGGTAAACATGAAAGATCTGCAAATTTTTGCCGGCGGGGCCAAAAAGGCGGACTGGGATGTCGGCATTACGGTTGATGCTATAAAATTAGCTGACAAGCTTGACGTTATAATTTTGGTTACTGGCGACGGTGATTATCTGCCTTTAGTTAGCTACTTACAAAATACTAAGGGTTGTCTGGTAGAAATAATAGCTTTCCGCCAAACTGCTTCTACTAAATTAGTTGAAGAAGCTGATGATTTTATTAATTTAAGTGAAAATAAAAAATTCCTGCTAAGATAATACTCTTAAAAAATATTTTACTTATAAGTATTAATTAATAATTATTTGGCCGTTAGATAAATAGCGCTGTGGGAAATTCTCATAGTCCTGTAATCTGATGGCCAAGTAGGAAAAAGTAAATGCAAAAATTAAATACAGGATGGCGGAAAAAATTATAAAATTTTAAATTGTCATTTTTTTATTTTTGCATTTTAAAAAATTATGAATAACGAACAAGTGTTTAGTACCCAATGGCTTGGCCGCACTCTCACTATCAAAAGCGGTAAATTAGCCAAACAGGCTAATTCGGCTGTTACTGTCCAATACGGAGACACCGTAGTTTTGGCTACGGTCGTAGAAGCCAAAGAAGAAAGGGAAGGCATAGACTTTTTCCCCTTAATGGTTGATTTTGAAGAGCGCTTTTACGCAGCCGGTATTATTAAAGGCTCTCGCTGGGTAAAAAGAGAAGGCCGGCCGTCAGACGAGGCCATTTTAACCGGCCGCATGATTGATCGCTCTATCAGGCCTCTTTTTCCCGATGAAGCCCGCCAGGAAGTACAAGTAATAATTACTGTTTTATCCGCCGACCAAATAAACGACCACGATATTGTCGCCCTCTTAGCGGCTTCAACCGCCTTAGCTGTCTCCGGACTGCCATGGACTGGCCCGATCGGCGGAATAAGAATAGGGCGAGTTGACGGACAATTTGTCTTTAATCCTACCTACGAAGAAAGGGGGAAAAGCGACCTTGATTTAATTGTAGCCGGTACAGATAAAAAAGTAATTATGATTGAGGCTGGAGCCCATGAACTAAAAGAGGAAGAAATGCTTAAAGCTATTCGCTCCGGACAAAAAGAACTACAAAAATCCATTGAGTTGATAAAAAAAGTGAAAAAAGAAGTAAAACCTCTTCATTGGGTGGCTAAAAAAGAAAAGAATTTAAGCTCAGAAGAAATAGAAGCTAAAAAAGAAAAGGAGGATTTGATTAGCCTAACAAACGAATGGCTGGAAAAAAATATAAAAGGTATTCTGTTTGATAAAATATACTACACTAAGGGCGAAAGAAAGGCCGCCGTAAAAGCCATTAAAGAAAAATTAGATGGTTACTTAACGGAAAAAGGCGTTGGTAAAGATAAGCGGGAATATGTGCTTAAACAATTAGTTGATCCACTGGTAGAAGCAGAGGTGACCAAAGAAATCCTGGAAAATAAACGCCGAGTTGACGGCCGCGGATTAGATGAAATCAGATCACTGTCTGCTGAAGTGGAAATCTTACCCAGAAATCATGGCTCCGGACTTTTTTCCCGCGGAGAAACACAAATCATGTCTATTGTTACTCTGGGCCCCTCTAGCATGGCTCAATCCCTGGAGGGCATAGAGGGAGTCGGCACAAAAGGATTTATGCATCATTATAATTTTCCTCCTTTTTGTACGGCTGAAACCAAACCGATACGTTCAGCCGGGCGTCGGGAAATTGGACATGGAGCTTTAGCGGAAAAGGCCCTTTCGCCTATAATTCCGGACAAAGAAAAATTTCCCTATACCATCAGGGTAGTCAGTGAAACTTTAAGCTCTAACGGCTCTTCTTCTATGGGTTCTACCTGCGCCTCCTCTCTTTCTTTAATGGATGCCGGCGTACCGATTAAAAAAGCCGTAGCTGGCATCGCTATGGGGCTGGCCTCCAATAAAGATATGAGTCAATGGGAAATTTTAACTGACATCCAGGACTTAGAAGACGGCCCTGGTGGTATGGATTTTAAAATAACCGGTACGGTTGACGGCATTACCGCTATTCAACTAGACACTAAAACTACCGGTTTAACTGATGAAATTATTGAAAAAACCCTTAAACAGGGGCTAAACGCCCGCCTGCAAATTCTCAAGGTGATGAATAAGGCCATAGACAAGCCACGAGCCGATCTTTCGCCATATGCTCCGCGCATTATTAGCTTCCATATTGATCCGGACAAAATACGCGATGTTATCGGCGCTGGAGGAAAAACTATTAACAAAATCATTGAAGAAACAGGAGCCTCTATTGATATAGAAGATGATGGGCTGGTTATGGTTTGCGGCACCGATAAGGTTGGCAGCGCTCAAGCGGTTGAACAAATTAAAAATATAACCCGCGAATTTCAAGTGGGTGAAATTTTCACCGGCAAAGTTGTCCGCTTAATGGACTTTGGCGCCTTTGTAGAATTAGCTCCCGGCCGGGATGGCATGGTGCATGTAAGCGAATTAGCTCCTTATCGCATAAATAAACCATCTGACTTTTTAGATATTGGCGACAATGTGGGAGTAAAAATAAAAGAGATTGATGAACAGGGCCGGGTTAATTTAACCATGCTCGGGCTTACCGAGAATGAGCACCTGTGGAAAGACGGGAAAGGCAAAACTACTGCTTATCAAAGAGATAACTACCGCAGTACCGGGAGACAGGGGCGGTTCCAGCCCCGGGGTGGCGGCCAGAGTCGGTTTAATCAACGAAATAATAAAAATAATTTCAGACCTCAAAGGTAAAAAATACTTAACCTAAAACAGCCGCCAAAAAAGTGGCTGTTTTGCTTTTATGTCTTCTTCTCCGTAGCTATAATTACTTTATGCTTTGTTTAAGTTCTGTTATAATATTAAATAAATAAAACATACTTAAATTACATCAAGAATATATGCCTACTTCCAAACAAAAATCCTTGTCTCGCTCTGGCTCCCGGCAAAATAAACAACCAGCCGGGCAAATCCGCAAGGCTTATTTACTGAATAAATATGTCATTATTACCCCCGGCCGGATTAAACGTCCCCGGGACATCAAAGAACAAACTATTATTGAACGAACCGCTAACTGCCCTTTTTGTCCGGAAAACATTATTAAAGATAATATCGTTGATGAAATAAAGGGTGGCCACAATAAAAATTGGCAGGTCTTAAGTATAAAAAATATTTACCCGGCTGTTACTCTGAATAACGGAAAAGCTTATGGCACTCAAGAAGTGGTCATAGAAACGCCCAACCACATCAAGGAACTGGCTGAATTAGAAGAAGGCCAAATTGAAAAAGTTTTACGAATGTACGCCCGCCGCACCAAAGCTATTAGCAAGATAAACAAAATTGAATACATTCTCTGTTTTAAAAACCAAGGCTCTAAGGCCGGCGCCTCTATTGTCCACGCCCATTCCCAAATTTTTGCCACTAATATTGTCCCCCCGGATCTCAGAGAAGAGTCAGGACTAGCTCAGTCTTATCGCGTTGAACATAAAACTTGCCCTTATTGCGATATCCTTGCCAAAGAAATGAAAAGTAAACGAAAAATCTTTGAAGACAATAATGTTGCCGCCTTTACTCCTTACGCCAGTGAGTATCATTACGAAGCCTGGATATTCACTAAACGCCATCTGGACAACATCGCCAATTTAGACAACCAGGAATTTAAATCTTTTGCTAAAATTTTAAAAAAAATATTAGTAAAACTCCAAGGCCTTGATTTATCTTTTAATTTTTTTCTCCATGATGTTCTGCCTGACAAAAACCAGCACGTTTATTTAAAAATTCAACCCCGCGATAGTATTTGGGCTGGGATAGAGCTTGGCTCAGGGCTGGTAATCAATTCCATCCCTCCTGAAACAGCGGCCAAATATTATAGAGAATAGATTAATTTAATTTAAAGTCTACTGTTAATAATCCATTTAATAAATCTAAAATCGCCAATCAACAATTAAGTTATGCCCATCCCGCAATTAAACTATAAAAATAAAAAATCCCAAAGTTGGCGCACAGGCAAAAAAAAGTATTATATTTCCAGAAAGAAAAAAAGTAACTGGAGCGGACAAAAAAAGGGTAAAAGCAAAAATAGAAATACTAGCCTTTTTGATAGTGGAAAAAAATGGCTCTATAGCTTTAAAAGAAAATTTCTAATTATCGCCTCACTAACAATGCTGGCTGGCATTTTATCTATCCTTTTAATGGTCGCTTGGATATCACGGGATTTGCCCGACCCTAACCGCTTAATTGAGCGCGAAATTGCCCAAAGCACGAAAATTTATGACCGAACCGGCGAGACTATTCTTTATGATATTCACGGCAGTGAAAAAAGGACCATGGTCAATATAGAAGAAGTTCCGGATTATTTGAAATGGGCCACGATTGCTATTGAAGATAAAAATTTTTATGAGCATAAAGGCATAAGTCTTTGGGGCATATTCAGAGGCGTTGTTTGGCAAACTATTCGCGGGAAAAGAGCCCAAGGCGGTTCAACTTTAACTCAACAGTTTGTAAAAAACGCCATTCTAACTCCGGAAAGAAAAATTACCCGCAAAATTAAAGAATGGATGCTTTCCTATAAAATTGAAGAAAAGTTCTCTAAAGACGAAATTCTACAAATGTATTTTAATGAAATACCCTATGGCTCCACCGCTTACGGGGTAGAGGCGGCGAGCCAGCGCTATTTTGGCAAAAGTGTTAAAGAAATAAATTTACCTGAAGCCGCCATTCTCGCCGCTTTGCCGCAAGCCCCTAGCCGCTATTCGCCTTATGGATCAAATAAAGATTTATTAATCTCAAGACAGCACTATATCCTGGATTTAATGCTAGAGCAGGGTTATATTACTGAGGCCAAAGCTGAAGCGGCCAAAATGTATGAACTAAAATTTGAACCCCCGGCGGAAAAAATAACCGCTCCGCATTTCGTTATGTATGTAAAAGAAATCCTTTCGGAAAAGTACGGCGAGAAAATGGTTGAACAAGGCGGTTTAAAGATATATACGACTCTGGATTTATATAAACAAAAAATTGCCGAGGAAATAATCGCAGACCGGGCGGAAAAAAATGAAGAAAACTGGGAGGCGACCAATGCGGCTTTAGTTTCCCTGGACCCGAAAACCGGACAAATTTTAACTATGGTCGGCTCAAAGGACTATTTCAATGAAGAAATTGACGGCCAGGTAAATATCACTACCAGCAACCGACAGCCCGGCTCCTCGCTTAAACCCCTAATCTATTCAACCGCTTTTTTAAAAGGCTATACGCCCAATACTATCCTTTACGATGTGGTCACCAACTTCTCCCATGACCCGAGTGAACCTTATGAACCACATAATTATGACAGCCAAGAACATGGCCCGGTTACTATTCGCCAAGCTTTGGCCGGCTCCCTTAATATCCCGGCGGTTAAAACTATTTATTTGGCTGGCATAGACAACGTTTTGGATTTAGCTCAAGACGTAGGTTATACTACTTTGAACGACCGCGACCGCTTTGGCTTGTCCTTGGTCTTGGGTGGCGGGGAAGTAAAATTGATTGAGCACGCCAATGCCTACAGCGCTTTTGCTCGCGAGGGTATTTTGCATCCCCTTAATGCTATTTTAAAAATAGAAAATGCTGAGGGCGAAATCATTGAAGAATTCTCTTTACAGGAAAAAAAGGTGCTTGACTCTAAAATTGCCCGCCTGACAAACGACATTCTATCAGATAATAGCGCTCGGGCTTTTGCTTTTGGGGAAAGAAACTGGCTAACTCTGGGTTCCCGGCCGGTAGCGGCAAAAACCGGCACCACTAATGATTATCGCGACGCCTGGACGATTGGCTATACGCCGTCAATTGTTACCGGGGTTTGGGTCGGCAACAATGATAATAGTGAAATGAAACGAGGGGCTGCCGGAGGCACGGTTGCCGCGCCTATTTGGCATGACTTTATGGAAAAGGTTTTAGGAGATACGCCAATAGAATATTTTAAAAACCCCGATATTGCCAAAACCGGCAAGCCAGTCCTGGACGGCGAGGCCGGTATGGCTAAAACCGTAAGAATTGATACGGCTTCCGGCCTGCTGGCTACGGAGTTTACACCCGAGAATTTAATTGAGGAAAGGGTTTATTTTGAGCCTCACTGCATTCTCTATTTTGTTAAAAAAGACGATCCGCTCGGCGATCCCCCTAAAGACCCGGCTAAAGACCCGCAATTTGACTTGTGGGAAGAACGGGTCTTGGCCTGGGCGGAGAAAGAGGCTACTTCCACTCTGGCTGCCGAGCCCTTGCCGACTGAATTTGACAATCTGCACTTAGAAGAAAATCTGCCCAAAGTTGAAATCCTTGCCCCAACCAATAACCAGACCATGCTTAACTCCTTGCTCGTAGCCCGCCTTAAAGCCACCGCTCCCCGAGGCATTTACAAAGCTGAATATTACATTGATGATAATCTGCTTTTTGTTAATTATTCTTATCCTTTTAATCTGGAGAAAA
>CAZXKB010000030.1:0-4958 GCA_964641285.1 uncultured Gammaproteobacteria bacterium
GCAGATGCGGGACAGGGAAGTTAGAAGCAAGAAGGATATTTACAAATTATTTCGTGGGGTTGATGGAGAAAGGGACCAGAGTTATTTTTTATATAATCTGACTCAACGCCGGTTGGCGCATATCTTGTTCCCCCTGGGTAAATTTACCAAAAAACAGGTTAAAGTAATAGCTGATAAAGAAAAATTACCCTATTTAGCCAGCGAAAGCCAAGATATTTGTTTTCTAAAAAAAGATGGAAAAATAATTGACCACAATAGTTTTTTAAAAAAACATCTTAAATTAAATCAGGGCCCTATTAAAACTTTGGACAATAAAAAAATCGGCGAACATCAAGGGTTGCCGCTTTATACTATAGGACAGCGGAAAGGAGTAGCAATCGGCGGAATTGGGCCGTTTTACGCTGTCAGAGCCGATTATAAAACAAATACGCTTTTTGTGGCAAATAACAACAATGACCCTGCGCTTTTCAGCGATAAATTAATCGCACAAAAAGTAAACTGGGTGGCCGGAGTAGAGCCAAAACTACCCCTAGATTGCCAGGCAGTAATAAGGTATCGCCATAGACCGGTCGCATGTACTGTGAGTAAAAAATCAAATAAAAATTATTCAGTTAGATTCAAGAAGCCGGAAAGAGCCGTAACTGCCGGCCAAAGCGTTGTTTTTTACGGGATTAGACACGGAACCGCAAATTCCGTTCATACGGTTGAATATAAAAAAGATGAACTTATAGGAGGGGGCATTATAAAATAAGCAAGTTTTAAAATTAGTCTTAATATATTGACATAATTAGAAAAATATTATAGGGTATTTATGTGGCTATAAGCCATTTTTATTATTAATTAAAACTCTCATATCCCATATATATTTTCCTTGCAGATTATTAAATTTTAATTGAATAAAATAATCTGACTAATGGGATAGAGGTTAAAAGGAAAAAAATATGGTAAAAATTCCTACGATTGAAGAGATGCTCAAGGCCGGTATGCATTTTGGGCATCATACAAGTAAATGGCACCCGAAAATGGAGCCTTTTATTTTTACCTCCAGGCATGGAGTTTATATTATTGATTTAATTAAAGCCAGAAAAATGCTGATTACAGCTTTGGATTTTATTCAAAAGTTTTCCGCTGAAGGCAAGATGATTTTATTGGTTGGCACTAAAATGCAGGCAAAAAAGCCCATTAAAAATTTATCTAAAGAAACGGGCTTGCCTTATGTATGCGAAAAGTGGATGGGGGGATGTTTGACTAATTTCAGTGTGATTAAAAAATTAATTAAGAAATATCAAGATTTGCTGGATAATAAAAGCGCTGGCAAATTGGATAAATACACTAAGAAGGAAAGGCTGGATTTTGACAGAGAAATAGCAAAGCTGGAGATAAAAGTAGGCGGGTTGGTTAATCTTACCAGGTTGCCTGATGCGATTTTTATCTGGGATATTAAGAAAGAAAAAACAGCAGTAATGGAAGCGCGGAAAAAGAACATACCTGTTATCGCCGTTTGCGACACTAACGTTGATCCAACCGGCATAAATTATGTTATTCCGGCCAATGACGATGCTTCAAAGACAATTAAGCTTATTCTAGGTTTGATCAAAGAAGCTGTGGAAGAAGGAAAGAGTAAAAGAGGAGACAACAGTAAGAAGTAATTAGGTATTTTTAGTAAAAATATTAAATTTTAATTATTATAAAATATTAAATATGGAAAAATTAAAAGCATTACGAGAAAAAACCGGAGCCGGCATTGTTGATTGCAAGGAGGCTCTTGAAGAAGCTAATGAAGATATAAAAAAAGCAATTGAAATTTTAAGGAAAAATGGTATTACTAAAGCCGCTAAAAGAAGTGGACGGGAAATTAGTGAAGGCGTTATTAAAGTTAGGACAAATAAAGCCGGTAATGAAGGCTATATCGTGGAAGTTAATGCGGAAACGGATTTTGTCGCTCGCAATAAGCAATTTCAGCAATTTGCTGAAAAGGTTTTGGATATTATTGAAAATAAAAAGCCGGCTAATAGGGAAAAATTAATGCAAGAGAAAATGGAGAATGATACTGTTGAGGGAAATTTAAATAATCTAAGCGGAGTTATTGGGGAAAGACTGGATATCAAACAATGTGCCGTAATTTTATCTTCTGGCACAGTAGCTGCTTATACTCATATGGGAGGCAAAATAGGCGTATTAGTGGCTTTAGACAAAGCAGGGGAAGAAATTCTAGCCCATGAGATAGCTATGCAGATTGCGGCGGCCAATCCTAAATATATCTCCGCCCAAGATGTCCCCGACGAAGAGATAAACAAGGAAAAAGAGATATACTCCGAGCAGCTTAAAAAAGAGGGCAAGCCGGAAAATATTATTGATAAAATTTTAGTAGGGAAAATAAATAAGTACTTAGAAGAAATTTGTTTGGTCAAACAGGAATATATTAAGGATGATAAGAAAAAAGTTGAAGACATATTGGGTGAAATGAAAGTGGAGAAGTTTATAAGATATAGCTTGTAGTTCCAAGGAATATAATATACAATTCTACTCGCGAATTTATAAATGCTAGTTTGCTAAGATAAATAAATGAAAGTAGTGCAAATACAATTTACTCCCTGGGATAAAATATATAATTTTAATCCTAATAATATAAAATTGGAATTAGGAGACAAGGTAGTGGTAAAAACCGAGATAGGGACAGAAATGGGCGAAGTGGTTGGCTTTAGAGATGTTGATGATGGAGAATACATAGAAGAAAAAGAAATACCGCTAGATTCTGAAGATGAAGGTGGCCAAAGCGAGGGAAAAAATATAAAAAAAGATGAGGCTAATGACGAAGGCAAAATGATTATTAAGCCGGTTTTACGACAAGCAACGATGTCCGATTTGGGGAAAAGAGTAGATTTAACAGACAAGCAAAAAGCTTTAGCTTATTGCCAAAAAGCAAGAGATAAATATAAATTACCGATGAAATTCATTGACGTTTATTTTTCTTTTGATGGCTCTCGGATAACCTTCGCCTTTATTGCAGACGGCCGGATTGATTTTCGGGAATTAGTCAAGGATTTAACCCGCCATTTTGGCCGCACTATTAGGTTGCAGCAGATTGGCATTAGAGATGAAGCTAAAATTATGGGTGATTACGGCCATTGCGGACGAATATTATGTTGTAAGCGATTCTTGCCTGAATTAACTTCCATAACTTCAGAAATGGCCGAATTACAGCAGTGTTCGCATCGAGGATCGGATAGGATCTCCGGGATTTGCGGACGGCTCATGTGCTGTTTAGCTTATGAAGAAGGGGGCTACGAGGCCATGATAAAAAATTTAGCTCCTATTGGGACTAAGGTTAATATTGATGGCAAGAAAGGAGTGATAGTCGGCCATCATGTTTTGAAACAAACAGTAGATGTAGAATTTGCCGGGGAAAATGGTGAAGAAAGCACTAAAGTGGAAATTGATTTAAAAAAGAGAAAAAGATATTAGCTAAAAATATTTATAAATAAAACGATCTTTTATAAGGTTGTTTTTTTTATTTTTTAAGGTAACTATGTTATAATAAAAACATTAATTAATTAATAAATATAAAATTTATGAGGTTTGCCATTAATGGTTTCGGTCGTATCGGCCGAGCCACTTTTAAAGCTTTTTTAGAAAAAAAGTCGAAAGCCAGCATTGTAGCTATTAATGATTTAACTGATACTAAGACTTTAGCTTATTTATTAAAGCATGATTCTAGCTACGGGATTTATAAGAAAAGTATTGATTCTACCGCAGATAGCTTAATTGTGGCTGGTAAAAAGTATCGGGTTTTAGCGGAAGAAGACCCCAGTCAGCTGCTATGGCGAGAGCTAAATGTAGATGTAGTTTTGGAATGTACTGGACGGTTCAGAACCAAGGCAGAAGCCAGCCAGCATCTTAAAGCCGGTGCAAAAAAAGTGATAATTTCTGCCCCAGCTAAGAGCAAAAATATTAAAACAATTGTGCCGGGAGTTAATGAAGAAAAAATCAGGAGAAATGATAGAGTTCTTTCCATGGCTTCCTGCACTACTAATTGCTTAGCTCCAGTTACAGAAATAATTAAGCAGAACTTTGGCATAAAGCAAGCGATAATGACTACGGTGCATTCTTATACGGCTGACCAGAATTTAGTTGACGGACCGCATAAGGATTTACGGAGAGCCAGAGCAGCAGCGGCCAACATTGTTCCGACAACGACCGGAGCGGCTATTGCTACTACTGAAGCTATCCCTTCTCTTAAAGGTAAATTTGACGGCATGGCCATCCGAGTGCCGACTTTAGTAGGGTCCCTTTGCGATATTGTTTTTGTGACTGGCAGGAATGTCGATGAGAAAAAAATTAACCAGGCATTTAAAAAAGCGGCTCGAAGCGCTCGCTTTAAAGACATTATTGAAGCTTCAAATGAATTATTAGTTTCTTCTGATATTGTCGGCAATTCCGCTAGTGCTATTGTAGATTTATCTTTGACTAAAGTGATTGGTAGAAATTTAGTAAAGGTAGTAGCATGGTACGATAATGAATGGGGATACTCTAATCGGTTGGTGGATTTGGTGGAGTATTTAGGTAAAAAAAGGTTGGTTTAGTAAAGGATAAATTGTTGACAAAATGAAAAATGTAAAATGAAAAGTGCAAACTAAAATTAAATAATTTATATATTGCATCGTAATTTCTAATTTTTATAATTATTTTACATTATGCCAGGCTTAGAACGACCACAATTTTTTCCTTTTGAAGCTATGGATTATAACCCCGAAGCTATGAGTAAAGCGGCGGCAAAAGACAAAAAATTAGAGGCACAGGAGGTATTAAAAAAGATAGGGAAAAAGATGGATAATATCAGCTTTTTTTTGGAGCAAATAAATATAAACGAGTTGGTTTTAGAGGAGAAGGTTAAAGAAGATTTGAATTTTATTAAAAATAATATTAAAAAATTGCATAATTTTTTTGATAATTCAGAA
>CAZXKB010000031.1:0-9499 GCA_964641285.1 uncultured Gammaproteobacteria bacterium
GCTAATACACCAATCACGTAACTTGTAATTTACTTCCGCTTTCCCTAGGCCTTTGTCTTTAAGCCACTTAGTGATTTTTTTAATAGCTTCGCTGGTTGGCAGGCCATCTAATATCCCTGAATTAACATTGACGCCTTCGCCAGTATAAACTTCATCTTGCACATTTTTCCCGCCCTTTACTACTTCAATAATCTCCAGCTCATACTTCTTGGCAAACTCCCAATCTCTTTCATCATGCGCTGGCACGGCCATAATCGCGCCGGTACCATAATCAGCTAAAACATAATCAGCCACAAATATCGGAATTTCCTTATTATTGACCGGATTAACAGCCATTAATCCTTTAATTTTAACTCCGGTCTTTTCTTTAGCTAAATCAGTCCTCTCCAAATCCGACTTTTTCCTCGCTTCATTAATATATTCGTCCACTTCTTTTTGATTTTTGATTTTTGATTTTTGATTTTTGATTAACTCGTGTTCCGGACAAACCACCATATAAGTCGCTCCAAACAAAGTATCCGGTCTGGTCGTAAAAACTTCTAACACTTCCCTGTCATTGCGAGGAGCGGAGCGACGAAGTAATCCCGAGACTGAAGCGTCAACCGCGGGATTGCTTTGCCTTTGGCTCGTGATGACATTGAATTTTACCATCGCTCCTTCGCTCTTGCCTATCCAATTTTTCTGGATCGTTTTAACTTCTTCGCTCCAATCAATCCCTTTTTCGCGGTTTGGCAAACATTCTAAATTTTTAAGCAATCTTTCCGCATAGTCCGTGATCCGCCAAAACCATTGCTCCATCTGCTTTTTTTCCGTTAAAGTATCACAGCGCTCGCAATGGCCGGAAATCACCTGTTCATCCGATAATACGGTTTTGCAGGACGGACACCAATTAACTGATGATTTTTTGCGGTAAGCCAATCCTTTTTTATGCATCTGCAAAAACAGCCATTGGGTCCATTTGTAATAATTGGATTTATAAGTTTCCACGGTCCGGCTCCAGTCATATTGATTGCCGATCATATGCAGCTGCTCATAAAAATGCTTTTCCGTGCGCACGGAAACGTCTTTAATATGTTCCTTTATTTTAATAGCGTAGTTTTCCGAGTGAATACCAAAACCATCCAGGCCGATCGGCTCAAACACATCATACCCTTTCAGCCGCATAAAACGCCCATAAGTATCGCTATGGACAAAAGCATACATATTGCCCACATGCAAACCTTCGGCCGAGGGATAAGGAAACATCATTAGATTATAAAAAGGCCTTTGCGCCTTGTTTAAATCTGTTTTGTAAATTTTTTTCTTTTCCCATCTTTTCTGCCATTTCTTTTCTATTGTCTTATGATCATACTTCTCCATATTCTATTTTATTAGTATTTATTAATTTGTGAAAAGATTTATAAATTTGTAATCATTATATTTTATTTAAATTTTTCTTTTTCATCTTGCTCTTTGCTATTTTCTGTAAATCAGCATGTTTGTCATATTCATCTAAAATCTCAGCTCCAATTATTTCTTCTAACACATCTTCAATTGTCACGATTCCGGCTACGCCGCCAAATTCAGTTAAAACCACGAATAAATGACAACGGGTCTTTTTAAAATCATTTAATAAATCATCTAATTTTTTATTCTGGTCTACATAAATTACATCTTTCCTGACCAATTCCTCAGCTCTTTTACTGTTCCATGTGTCGCCAATTAAATCTTTTACGTATAAAACGCCGACGATTTCATCCCGATACTCTTTAAAAACAGGGATCCTGGAATGTCCTGCATTTTTAATCTTGGTAACTATCTTATTGTCTAATTTTTCTTCATGTTTTAAGGCAAACATTTCTGTTCGCGGAGTCATAATATCTTCTACTATCTTGTCAGAATAAGACAAGGCGCCTTTAATTATTCTTTTTTCATCAGCGTCAATATCACTTTCTTTCAAGTCTTCATGCTCTTCAATCAGCTTTATTAGCTCATGTTTGGAATAAACTGTCGGCATTTCATCTCCTAAGACTTTATCCAATGCCCAGGATAATGGCCAGCAAACAGGGAATAAAATTATTATAAAAAATTTAACTAATCCAGCTAATTTAGAACCAAGAAACATAGCGTGGCGGGAAAAAGTGGCTTGGGGGGTAATTTCTCCAAAAATAACAATCAGGCCAGTAGCGATTATTCCGGCAGTAAAACCGGAAGCGATAGAACCCAAAAAAATTGATAATGTGGCGTTAACCGCCACATTGCCGACTAATAAAGTCGTTAATAATAAATTCCCATTTTTTCTTACTTTATAAATTTTTTTCGCCTGTTTATCTCCTAATTTAGCCTTTCTTTGTAGATCGTCTTTGTTTAAACTAAAAAAACCTAAGGTTAGGCCGGAAAAAATTGCGGAAAACAAAACTAAAATAAAAACTATTAAATAATCCATAATAATTGAATATTTTGTCGTTAATTATAAAAATATATTCATATTTTAGCTTAAAAATATAAAAAAAGCAAATAAAAAAGCTTGGAAACCTTGGTTCAAATCTTTCTAAATCCCATGCTAAAATCTCAGCTTAATCCCAACCGGGCAATGGTCAGAACCTGTAATCTTATCTAAAATGAACGAATCTTTTATATATTTAAGCATCTTGGCAGAAACGCAAAAATAGTCAATCCGCCAGCCAATATTTCTCGCTCGAGCACTAAACCGATAACTCCACCAGGAATATTGAACTCTTTCGGGATATAGATGCCGAAAAGCATCAACAAAGCCGGCTTTCAAAAACTTGTCCATCCATTCTCTTTCTTCGTAAGTAAACCCGGAATTACCGACATTATTTTTTGGATTAGCTAAATCTATTTCCTGGTGGGCTACATTAAAGTCTCCGCAGATGATTATCGGCTTAATTTTCTGCAACTTTTTTAAATATTTTGATAATGCATTATTAAAATGCAACTTATAATCTAAACGGGATAATTCATGGTTGGCATTGGGAAAATATATATTAACTAAATAAAATCTTTTAAATTCCAAAGTCTGCGCTCTGCCTTCAACGTCAAATTCTTTAACACCAAAACCATTAACAGTATTCCCTCCCCTTACTAAGGGGAGGGACAGGGAGGGGTTAACAAAAACCGCAGTCCCGCTATATCCCGGCCTTTCCGCTGGATTCCAAAATTCTTTATAGTTTTTGAAGTCAAATTCCTGCTTAATAATATCTTTTTCCGAAATTTTTATTTCCTGCAGGCATAAAATATCCGGCTTTTCTTTAACTAAAAAAGCCAGAAAACCATTACGAATTGCCGCCCTTATCCCATTTACATTCCAGGAATATATTTTCATAAACTTATTGAGATAACTTTTTATATATTTTTATACTTTCTTTAAAAATTTCTTTTAATAAATTTAAATTTTATTACTGATATCCATATTTAGAATACCAAGGGGTTTGGGGTGCGAACTGAGCGCCAATGCGAGCCAGAGAAATAAGTTAGTTGTGATAGCGAATTGAGCACCCTCCCGCTTAGCGGGACTACTTTTTGCCTGCCCCGCTGCGCGGTGCGCGACCGGGGGTTACAAAAAGTAGGCCCGAGCGGCAGCGAAAAAACTACCACGACCCACCGCCGCCACCGCCAAAACCGCCGCCGGAAAAACCGCCGCTAAAACCACTGCCACCGGAAGAAGCGGATGATGGCCGGGAGGCCAAAGCAGAATTGGCTTTACTCTGAAAACCGTTTAAACTATTGGACAAAACTAAAGCGGAAAAAGGAGCCCCGCCGGAATCATTATACCAGCTTGGTTGTTTATTATAAATTCCCTCAAATTGCTTGGCCCAATCCTGTTCCACTCCTAAAACCATGGCATAAGGCAGTAATTTTTCAAAATGATCCGGGTTTTTCTCTGGAGCATTATGAAACTTAATTCTATCTTTCTCAGCTACGGTTAAATACTGCTTTAACCCTAAAATATGCTCTTTGGCTAATACTCCCTGTTTGGTCTTCTTTGGCATAAAAAAACTAAAAATAATAATCAGCAGACCGGAAATAGCTAAACTGATCACCCCAAACCAGCTGTAAACCGGACCGGAAAACCAACTTAAGACTAAAGCAACAATCCCTATGCCAAAATAGACGCCTCGCACTTTATTGGGATTTTTAACAAAATATTCTTTAGTAACAGTTGATCTATAAATTTCTTTCTTTATCTTTTCTAAATCTTTATAAAATTTATTTTTTAGATCTGATAATTTAACCACCTTTTTGTCAGAAGAAAAAAGAGCATTAAATAACTCTCTTTCAAATTCATTTTTTAAATCATCTCCCTCATTTAATTTATGCAGTTCATAGTCATCCGATTTTAAAATGCCTTTCTCTTCAATCCGTTTAATCTTTATATATCCTTTTATGGCTAAATTTATTATTTCTGCGGAAATATCACGCCGGTGAGCTTTCTCGTCAATAATTGTCCCTATCTCTGCTGGCGTTAAATTATCAGGAGCAGTAAATTGGGCGATAATAGTGCCTCTGCCTTCCGGATCACGGCCGCGGGTATGCCATAGATAAAATAATATCAACAATGTTATAGCCGGCACCGCCAATACCCAGTTATCTCTAAATGTTTCCCAGGCTAAATTAAAAAACGAGGGTTTGGCAACAATCCCTTTGAAAAATCCAACTACTACTGTTAGTCCTTCGCCGGCTTCAAGCCTATCGTCAATAAAAACCAGCTTATTAACCATATTCTGGCCGCTGTATACATATCTATCAGAAACGCAATGATTAGAATTGCCGGTCAATCCGGAAAAGCAGTCTGCTTTTATTTCTTCGGCGTTTACGCTTTGGGGCAAAATTACCGTCGCTTTCGACTGGCTTATTGCTACCGGCCATTCATTCCCGGTCACATTCCAGTAGAGTTCGTCGTAGTCAGAAAAATAATTTATAGCTCTTTTTATCTTATAAGCTATTACATAAGTTTTACTGCCAGATACTAAAATGTTCGGGTCGCCAACTTTTATTCGTCTATATTTCCCTTTTTTGATAACTTCATATTGGTAGGGATATCCGGCGGAATCAGTAACCGTAATATCAAATAATCTTAAATTATAATTACCGCCTCTGGCTTTGTATTTAACCGGGATATCCCGATAAATCCCATGTTTTTGCTCTTTGTTAAAATTATATTCGATCTTTTCCGTAACTATTAGGCTGGCATCGGAATTAATATTTATAGTTACCTCGAAATCATCAATTGCCTCTTGGGCAAAAACAGGCAGAGACATAAATAGCCCGATGGTTATAAATGCTAAAAAGATAATTTTTTTCATATTTTTTTCTCTAAACCTTTTAAAAAATTATATAGACATTGGGGCATGTCCTGGCTATAACCGCCTTCTAAAACTGCAAAAAGAGGCAGGCCTAAGCCAGCTATAATTTGCCCAATCTTTTTAAAAGTTTCCATTTCTAAAGCTAATCCGGTTAAAGGGTCATTTTTATAAGTATCAAAACCAGCGGAAATCGCTAATAAATTAGGCTTGAATATTTTAACTTCGTCTATCGCTTGCTTAAAAATAGTTAAATATTCTTCTGGCCCAGTGCCAACATCTAAAGGATAATTTACATAATTGTCATTTGAAGAAAGACCAGTGCCAGGATAAATCCCTCTTTGATGAAGGGAAATATACAAAACATTATTATCACCCTGAAAAATATCCTGCGTACCCTGGCCATGGTGGCAATCAATGTCTATAATAGCTATTCGTTTAATCTTATTGATTATTTTCTTTACGGCCACAGCGATATTATTAAAATAACAAAAACCGCCGAGCTTATCGCGGGTAGCATGATGGCCTGGTGGCCGCATTAAAGAAAAAGCTGATTTATTTCGACAGGCTAATGTAGCGGCGGTAACCGCTCCTCCAGCTGATAATAAGGCGTAAGAAAAAATTCCGGGGATATTTGGAGTATCTGGATCATAAAAACTATTATCTTTTACCTGGTTAATTAACCCTTGGTTATGGACTAATAAAATATCGGCTTCGGTCGCTAACCCTGGTTCAACAAACTCATAATCTAATTTTTTTAAATATTGATAAGAACTTTTTATCCTTTCTGGTGTTTCTGGATTGTCCAACCCACTATACTCTAAACATTTTGGTGAATAGATTATCTTAATTTTTCGCGACATATTAATTTAACTAAAAAAACATTTAACAATATAATCATACAGCCGTTTATTTGCATTATAATTTATAAACCAGCCAATTCTTCTTATCCTTAAGCTGAACTAGCACATATTCGCCTTTTAGCTTTTTTCCGTTTAATTCAAATTTAATACTCCCTTCCGCTAAACCACCGCTAACTGGCTTCCATTTTCCTTTATCCCAAATTTTTACTTTGCCGGCGCCATATTCACCTTCCGGAATTGTCCCGGAAAAATTAATATAATCAATCGGATGGTCCTCAACTTGTATCGCTAGTCTTTTTATTCCTTTAACCTCAGGCAATCCCTTGGGTACAGCCCAAGATTTTAAAACTCCTTTAAATTCTAGCCTAAAATCATAATGCAAGCTCCGAGCTTGATGTTCTTGAACCACATAACGAAATAAATTTTTACCTTCTGTCCTGCCCCTTGGCTCCGAAGTTTTATTAAATCTCCGTTTAGCTTGATATTTATTTAAAGTCATTATTTTTTACTAGTCTTACGGCGAGCAGTAATTATTTTTGATAATTTGCGAACGCTAGCACCGCTAATTTTCATAGTTTGCTTTTTCTTTTCATCTTTTCTTATATATTTACCCTCTATGTCTTTTTCTAAATTTATTAAATTTTGCTTATTCATAGAAAAATGGTATAATTAATTATGTTTTAAGCAATTTTTTATTATTTTTCGTTAAAACAAGCTAATTACCATTATAGTTTAATTTTATTAAATTATCAATGCAAAATAACGCTAAGTCATGGTATAAAGAATGGTGGGGCATAACATTGATTTTATTTATCAGTATAATTTTAATTATTGCTGTGGCCAGCGGTTTCTATGTTATAAATTTAGTTAAACAAATTAAAAATGGCCAACCATACAACCTATATCAAATTACAAATAGCACCCAAAATCAACAAACTCAAAAAATTATTGAAGGGGATGAAAAAAACTATTGGCTTGGTTCGGCTGACCCTGAAATTACGATAGTTGAATTTAGTGATTTTGCTTGTTCTTATTCTAAAAATTCTTTTTTAACAATAAGAGAAATTAGCTTAAAGTACAAAAATAGTGTTAAAATAATATTTAGAGACTATCCAATAAATTCAGACTACTCATCTGATTTGGCTTTAGCCGCCCGCTGTGCCGGCGAACAAGGCTTATTTTGGCTTATGCACGATAAACTATTTTTAAACCAGGGAATTTCAGAAAAAGAGGAAATCATTGGCTTGGCCAATCAAATAGGCGCAGACATAAATAAATTTACCGCTTGTTTTAATAATAAAAAATATTTATCGGGTATTCAAAAGGATTTAACTGACGGCAGGGAATTAGACATAAAAGGCACGCCCACCTGGTTTATTAATGGCTATAAAATTGAAGGGGATATTCCTTATAATATATTCAGACAAATAATAGAGGGACTAATCAATCAATAAGTTAAATTTATGCAGCAAATAAGAATTCATGGTCGTGGTGGTCAGGGTGTAGTAACCGCCGCAGAATTAATCGCTATCGCCGCTTTTAATGAAGGTTATCAAGCGCAAGCTTTTCCTTCTTTTGGCGTGGAAAGAACCGGCGCTCCGATTGAAGCTTTTGCTCGTATCGATAAAAGTCCGGTTAGAACCCGGGAGCATGTCTATCAGCCTAATGTCTTAATTGTTCAAGATTCAAGCTTGCTGGCAACTGTTGACGTTGCTAAGGGCTGTAATAATAAAACCTTGGTTATCATTAACACAACCAAACCTAAAAATGAAATTAATCTAAAATTGCCCAAAGATAATATTTTTGTTATTGACGCTACTAAAATTGCCCTGGAAGAAATTGGCCGAAATATTGTTAATACAGTTATCTTAGGCGCTTTTGCTAAAGCTACCGGGCTGGTCAGTTTAAATTCACTTAAAAAAGCCATTGGCCAAAAATTTTCTAATAAGGGCCAGGCGTTAGTTGATAAAAACAACAAAGCTATTGAAAGAGCATATAGTTTATAACTAAATAGTAATACGATATCATGGAATTAATTATTTAATTAATGACAACCGTTTATTTGTGTCATTCGCATATTATTCGTGTCATTTTTAACTTCCGAAGCCTCGCTTAGCGTGGCGTAGGAAGTCGCATTATTTAACATATGGACTTAACATCTAAACCTGCATCAACTAAAAAAAATAAAACTGGTGGTTGGCGCACTTTTATACCTAAAAATAACTATAAAAAATGTATTGGCTGTGGCACGTGCGCCCGAGTCTGCCCGGAAGGCGCTATTAAAATGGTAAAAAATAAAGACGGCAAATTAGTGCCAAAAATTGACCTTGAATACTGTAAAGGCTGCGGTCTTTGCGCGACCGAATGTCCGGTTAAAGCCATAACCATGGAAATGGATAAAAAATGACTTATAAGTATTGAATTTCTAAATTATAATTTAGAAATTAGGACTTAATAAATGAATTATTCTAAAAAATGAGTAATTAAGCAACAATTTGTCTTACTAAAAAATATGCAGAAACAAATCTTGGAAGGCTCTCAAGCCATAGCCCAAACTATAAATAACGTTAAGCCAGCAGTAATCTCGGCTTACCCGATAACTCCCCAAACTCATATCGTAGAAGACCTGGCTAAATTTAAAGCTGACGGCAAAGCTGGTTTTGAATATATTCGGTCGGAAAGTGAATTTGCCGCTGCTTCTATCGTGGCCGGGGCCAGCGCGACCGGGGTTCGGGTTTACACAGCCACCAGTTCTCAGGGGTTACTGCTAATGGCCGAGGTCTTATTTAATATTGCCGGCATGCGTTTGCCCGTAGTTTTAACCTGTGCTAACCGCGGTATTTCCGCCCCCATTACTATCTGGAACGACCATCAGGATGCTATGACTGTTCGTGATGCCGGCTGGATTATGTTTTTTGCCGAAAATCACCAAGAAGCAATAACTCAACATCTTATAGCCTATAAGCTGGCTGAAGGGCTTAAATTGCCAGTTATGGTTAATATTGACGGTTTTGTTTTAACCCATACTTATGAACCGGTCACCGTTCCCAGCAGGCAACAAATTAAAAAATATCTGCCGGATTATAAGCCGGTTAAAGGCCAATTTCTTGATCCGGCCAATCCAATTACTATGGGCGCTTTCGCTTCCCCGGCTTATTACATGGAAATCCGCCAGGAACTGCATAATGATTTAGTTAATAGCCAAAAATTAATTAATACCGAATATAAAAATTTACAAAGAATAATCCCGTCGGCTGTTCAAAAACGAGAAAAGGCAGCCAGGATAAGCAACGGACTAACAGAATATTACGGCCACCAAAATCCGGAAATAGT
>CAZXKB010000032.1:0-3150 GCA_964641285.1 uncultured Gammaproteobacteria bacterium
TCCAGCAGCTGTTAAGCGGCCATTTTCATCTTTCTGTCCGCCAATTAATCTTTCCTCTCCGCATGGCTCGCTGGGCATAGATTCGCTGGGCACTCCATGCTTAACCCATTGCCCGCCCGCACAAATCCAATAGTCCTCCGGTCCGCCGATAATAAAACGCAGGCTAAAAAGAATTAAAAAAGCCATGATGATAATACCGAAAATTAATAGTACTTTTTTCATATTATAAATATAATTAATGTGTTAACTTAAATATTGTTTATTTGCTTTTTAACTTTATGGCCACGATTTCATTATGGCTGCCCGTGCGCATAGTCGGGCCCCAGACCCCGGCACCACTGGTGGTATAAAGGTGAAAGTCTCCTTCTCTGTATAAACCATAATCATAGCCTTTAAAAATCAACTGGGTGATATAATTAAACGGCCATATTTGCCCTTTATGCGTATGCCCGGCTAACATCAAGTCTATGCCGGTGTCTTTAATTTTTTCGATCTGAACCGGGGAATGATAAAGCAAAATACTGGCCTGATCCGGATTATAATTTTCTATTTTTTAATCGTATCGCTTAAATCCTTTTTTTCATTTCTTAAGGGATAGGACAAACCAACAACCAATAACCCGTCTATATCTCTAATTTCATCATCTAAAATATTAATTCCATCTTCTTTTAAGGCGTCTAAAGCTTCTTTTATGTTAATATAGGTTTCATGATTCCCGGTCACAAAATAAACCCCCTTATCGGCCGTAATGTCGACTAAGGGGCGGGCCAGGACGGTAGAACTGTTGCTCGTGCCATCAAAATAATCCCCGGTAATAAAAACTATTTTCGGCTCTAAAATATTAATTTTCTCTACTAATTTTTCCATATACCTCTGGCCTAAAATTTTACCTAAATGAACATCAGATATTAAAACTACAATTTTTTCTTCCCAAACAGCAGGTAAATTAGGCAAAGATACCTCGATTTCCTTAACTCTTACCTGGGTAGCGTTATAAACTCCGTAAAACGAATATATTAAAGCTAAAGCAATAAAAATAATACCAATGATAAAAAAATTAATCTTCAAGCCGATTAATTTAGCTATCCAGAACAATAAATAACTGCCAAGCATGGCCAGTAGTAAATTCACTATAACCGCATACCACAAGCCGGACAAAAAATATAGAACAGAAGTAAAAATATTACTTGAATAATGAACCAACAGAGTGGCTGGTATAAAACTAAAGGATAAAAATATGAGGGTGTAAAGCAAAAAGTGTTTTAAGCTTTGAGTAGCAGTAGGAAAAAGATGCAAAAAAAATCTGTATAACAACAAATGTAAAGCTACTATCAAGGCTTGAGAAAATAAGGCAAATAAAATAAAAAGGATATAAATAGGCATAACTTAAAAAATAAATTTCCCGATAATTTCGGGACAATAATTACTTATAATTTTACAATTTCACCTAATTTACGTCAAATTTGTCCTGTTCCTTCCAGGGGGCGGGACAAAAAAACAGCCTCAAAAAATAGACTGTACATAATTCTTGTTCTCACTTTAATCTCTTATGATGAAATAATACTTAATTATCTGGCTACAACCTACGCTTTGCCACATCAAACCCCTATAACTTCCCCTTTTTTAGCTTCGATTTTTTATTTTAACTTATATCTTAAACTCTTATTTCAAAACCATCGGGAATAGGTCTTTTGGATTCTTTTATAGCTGGATTTAACTTTTTTAATCTCCATAAAAATGTTCTTTCCTTTCTGGCGATATCAAAAAGGGTTGTTGGCTTATTTCCTGAAATTTTTAAATTATAGCCGATTGGTAAACTATCTATCTTAAGACCAGGATTATTTTCCCTTAAAACGTCAATGGCTACGCCAAGCTTTTTACTTATGCTATAAAGTGTATCTTTAGGTTTGATGGTGTATTTTATTTCCCGTCCCCTGGATACGGTTATAGTTTTATATTTTAAAGGTTTTTTCTGTTCTGTAACAAAACCTTCGTTAATTAATTTCATCACTGCATTAAACTTGGCTGGATAACTAAGATTTTCCTTAAAGCCACTTATCTTCTGTAAAAAAACTTTCCGCCTTACCTGACCATTGGTTGGTAAAACAAATTTGCCCCCTCGTCTAATCCTGTTTTTATCTTTAATTTTTTTTCTATTTAAATTATAAATTTCAGACATATCTATTTGATAGCTAGCTGCGATTTTAGAAAGAGTATCTCCCCGACCAACGGTATGAGTTAATATACCTGCTTCTTTAACAGAATCCTTTATTGAATTTAATCTCTCTTCAATATATCCTAAATATTTTTTATAAGAAACTTCTTCTTTGTTTCTCGCTGCCTCTTCTAAATACTTCCAGGCAAAACCGCCGTTATAAAGAGATAAATCTAAATCCCAATCTCCGGTTTTTCTATGTAAGTGATGTAGAAGTTTAGCACAAGCTCTGGCGCTTTTTAAAGGATCTTTTCTTTCGTCAATTGTTTCATCAATTCTTAAGCCGTATCTTCTGGCCGTACGACGGATAAATTGATATGGGCCATCAGCGCCTTTTATTGATCTATTGCTGAATTTCCAATGAGATTCCGGTATGGCTAAATAAATAAATTTCTCCGGCACCCCCTCTTTTTTAAATATTTCTCTTAAATCCGGCTCCCAGGCCCCCATCTCTCTAAATGCATACTCTAAGCTCGGTTTTAGTCTGCCCCGATAAGTTTCCGCAAATTGCTTTTCCAAGGCTTTCACGCTCGCAATATTAAATTTGATTGGTTCAGGTGAATCAAAATTAATCACTTCGTCAATGGATTTTATCTCCTCTTCTTTAATAACTTCCTGCTCTCTGATTATCATTTCTTCTTGCTCTAATTCCTCGTCTTTTTCCTCTTTTGAGAAATTTCCAACTTCACTATCTAAAACATTTTTTTCTTCTTGCTTCTTCTCTTTGCCTAAACTATTAAGTCCCAAGCCCCCGGCCGCTACTCCCGCGGTAAAAATACCTGCTGTTTTTAAAAATTCCCTTCGGCTGATAGGCTTATTAATTTTATTTTCCTTGTCTTTTTTTCTTTCTCTTTTAATTACCTCTTGATTATCAAGTGAATTTGGTTCAAATTTTTTTTCTAAATTATTCATAAATATTATTTTTGAATATAATA
>CAZXKB010000033.1:0-6308 GCA_964641285.1 uncultured Gammaproteobacteria bacterium
TACTAATGTCATTGTTATGTCGGCTACTAATCGGCCGGATGTATTAGATCCTGCTTTACTTAGGCCTGGTCGTTTTGACCGCAGAGTTATTCTTGATGAACCGGATATTGCTGACCGGGAAGCCATTCTAAAAGTTCATGCTCGCCAGAAGCCATTAGCCAAGGATGTTAATTTAAGACAAGTAGCGGAACGCACCCCTGGTTTTAGCGGAGCTGATTTAGCTAATTTATTAAATGAAGCGGCTATTTTAACAGCTCGTCGTAATAAGAAGATAATTACCATGGATGAATTATTTGAATCTATTGAGAAAGTTATGATGGGGCCGGAAAGGAAAAGTCGAATTTTATCAAAAAAAGAAAAACAGATTACCGCTTATCATGAGGCTGGACATGCCCTGGTGGCTCATTTCTTACCCCACGTTGACCCAGTACAGAAAGTTTCCATTATTGCCAGAGGACAAGCGGGTGGCTATACTTTAAAATTACCCATTGAAGACAAGCACATGCATACTAAAACCGAATATTTAGAAGAGATAGCTGTACTCTTGGCTGGTTATATTACTGAAAAGGAAATTTTTAAGGAGGTAACTACTGGGGCTACTTCCGATCTACGCCGGGCGACAAGTTTGTCTCGCAAGCTGATTACTGATTATGGTATGTCAGATGCTTTGGGTTTGCGCACCTTCGGCGAAAAAGAGGAATTAATATTTTTAGGAAGAGAAATTCATGAGCAAAGGAATTATAGTGAAAAGGTAGCGGAGCAAATTGATAATGAGATTTCTCACTTTATTGAGCAAGCCACCCATCAAGCCAGGGGAATTATCCAATCCCAAAAAAAGAAATTGGAAGATGTGGTTAAGAGATTATTGAAGAAGGAAACTTTAGAAAAGGAAGAATTTGAAAAGTTAGTAGGAGAGAAGAATATTGAAAACAAGAAATAAAAAGTAAAAAGAATAATAGAATTCAAGTATATATATTTTTGTATGCTTGTTTTATTTTAAAAAAATATGTTATAATATAATATAGATATTTTTATATTAAATTAATTTTTATTAAAGGAGGCAAACATATGTCATTATATCGCAATATTTTAAGTCGAGCCTGGCAAATTACCTGGCGTAGTAAGTATTTATGGTTTTTTGGCTTGTTTGCTGCCTTGCTTGGCAATGGTGGCGAATTAGAAGTAATTTTTAGGGGATTTAGTGGAGATATGAGCCGAGGGCTATTCCCTACCTTAAGGCAATTTGCGGAAACAGGTATTTTTAGTAAGCAAGCCATAGCTAATATTGGGCAACTAATTTTAAATGATCCAATCTCTTTATTTTTTGTTTTAGCTGTTTTTTTAATTTTAATAATATTAATCTTTTTTTTAATTTGGTTAGTAATTGTTTCGCAAACCGCTTTAGTTAATAATTCCGCCAATATTATAGCTGGCAGAGATCATGATTTTAAGCATGGCATAGAGTCTGGCATGAAAAAGTTTTGGCCCGTGCTCGGATTAAATTTATTGATTAAGATTATAATTTATTTAGTGTTTGTTTTATTGAGTTTGCCTGTAATCTTCAGCATTGGCCAGTCAAGTTTTATAAAAGTTAATTTATTATTTGTTATCTCCTTTTTAATTTTTGTACCCTTGGGCATTATCTTGGCTTTCATTATTAAATTCGCCATTGCCTATGTAGTTATTAAGGGTAGCCAATTTTTAGAGGCTATTAAATTGGGTTGCCAGTTATTTATTAAGAATTGGCTGGTTAGCCTGGAGATGGCGTTCATATTATTTCTTATAAATTTTTTAGTCGGTTTTTGTTTATTGTTATTATTTTTAGTTTTAGCTGTGCCATTTTTATTTTTAGCTTTAATATTTGCTCAATCTGCTTTGTATTTTAATTTTTGGGCAATAATAATATTAGCCTTAATTTTGTATTTATTAATAATTGTTTTAGTAGGAGCAGGACTGGCTACTTTTCAAATTTCTTCTTGGACTGGTTTATTCGTAGAATTAGTCAGTCGGGGAGGAATGAGTAAGATTATAAGGATATTTGACAAGAAATGATTAAAAAATATTAAATTACAGGGAAATTAATGCCCGACTTATTTAAGCTGGGCTTTTCTTTATTAATTTTTATTTATTTGTTAAGATATATTTAGTTGCTTAGTTAATTATTTACATAGCTTAATTATGCGATAAAATTTATAAAACAAAAAACCAAGTTATTAAACAACTAACTAACTAATATTTATGCCTCAAGACATGCCATCAATTGAAGATCTGTTAGCTTCCCCGGAAGAAGAAAGGCAGTTAGATGATGAAAGTGCTGTAGTAAAATTAAAATCCAAACAGCAGGAAATAAGAGTTAAAGAGTTAGAAAGGAATACTAAGAAAAAAGCTGATAGTTTGGGAATTTCTTATATAAATTTATTTGGTTTTCCTGTTAGCCCGGAGGCTTTAGTTCTAATTCCCGAAACAAAGGCTCGAGAGTTGGTTGCTGTATGTTTTTATTATGATGGAAAAAATATTCATTTAGGCAGTATAAACCCCGAACAGTTTGAAATTAAGAAATTATTAGAAGAATTGTCCCGGAAATATTATTGCCAGGGGGAAATGTTTTTAATTTCGGAGAATAGTTTAAAATATGCCCTGGAGCTCTACAAATCAATTCCCAAAGTAAGAAAAATTATCAGGGGAGTGGAGTTAACCGAACAGGACTTGAATAAATTTAGCGAAAAATTTTCTAGTTTTCGGGACTTACAAGAACAGATTAATAAAGCGCAAATTACCGACATTGTCACCATGATAATGTCTGCCTCAGTTAAATCTGGAGCTTCAGATATTCATATAGAAGCCGAAGAGAAAGATATTAAGGTAAGGCTTAGAATAGATGGAGTTTTGCATGACGCTGCTACTGTTGATAAAGAGCTATGGAGAAAAATAATTTCCAGGATGAAAGTGTTAGCCAAGGTTAAAATTAATATTATTGACAAGCCCCAGGATGGACGAATGTCAATTATTACTAAGGATGATCGTATTGATATCAGGGCTTCTTTTTTGCCCACCAATTATGGCGAAAGTGTAGTGATGAGATTACTAAGATCCAGCTCAGTCGGGTTGGCCTTTGAAGATTTAGGCATCAGAGGCGAGGCTTTTAATCAGCTGAAAAAGGAAGTTGAACGGCCTAATGGCATGATTATTACTACTGGACCGACCGGTAGCGGAAAAACGACCACTCTTTATGCTATTTTAAAAAAATTAAATAAGCCAGAAACTAAAATTATTACCATAGAAGATCCGATTGAATACCAATTAAAAGGAATTAATCAATCGCAAACCAGTGAAAGATATACTTTTGCCCAAGGCCTACGTTCGATTGTCCGCCAAGATCCGGATATTGTTATGGTTGGTGAGATCCGTGATTTAGAAACGGCAGAAATTGCTGTCCAAGCTGCTTTAACCGGACATTTAGTTTTATCTACTATCCATACAAATGATGCTTCTGGCACTGTGCCTAGATTTTTATCCATGGGAACCAAGCCCTTTTTGTTAGCGCCGGCCTTAAATGCCATGATTGGACAGCGGTTAGTTAGGCGTATTTGTGAAAAATGCAAGAAAGAAGTTAAGATAGACGCAGAAAAAATGCAAAGGATAAAAGATATTTTAGAAACATTGCCGGCAGACCAAAAAAACAAAATTGATTTTAATAACCTAAAATTTTATCAGGGCCAGGGATGTGGGAGCTGCCAAAATATTGGTTATAAAGGGCGGATTGGCATCTATGAAATTATGGCCATGAACAATGAGGTGGAAAAAATGATTTTGTCCGGCAAGGTAAGCGAATATGATATGCGGGAGATTGCCGCGAAAAATGGTATGATTACCATGGTGCAGGACGGTTTATTAAAAGCTATAGATGGCATTACGAGCATAGAAGAGGTGTTCCGGGTATCAGAGGAGAAGTAAAAAGTATCCACCAAAGGCGGAGCAGCCTCTAACTGGAGAAGTAGAAGTATCTATTGTTATTTTTATTTTTAACATAAAATTCATGATAAATAAAAAATTTATCCAACAATTAAAAAAAGACTATGACAAGCATGAAGGTGAAAGGCGCCAGATTATTAGTTTATCAAATCAGGTTTTACACGATTCCAAGAGAGCAATTTTCTCTTTACACAGAGGTGATGTTAATAGGGCTAAAACACTACTAGGTCAGATAGAAAAAATATTGGGCGAGATAGAAAAAAAGTTTGGCTATAATCGCTTAATTTTAGAAGGAGCCTACAGAGCAGGTACGGAGGAATATGTTGAGGCGAAGATGTTTTTCCAAGTTTTAACCGGAGCAAAAGTTGATAGGGTAAATAAAATTAAGCTAGATTTAGCCGGTTATCTGGGGGGCATTTGTGATTTAACTGGTGAATTAGTACGCCGAGCAATTAATGAAGCGGCGGCCGGTAATTTAAGCGAGGTAGAAAAAATGAAAAGAATTATTAATGAAGTTATGGGTGAATTAGTAGAATTCGATATGACTGGCTATTTGCGCACCAAATATGATCAAGCCAGAGCCAGCTTGAGAAAAATTGAGCAGATTAATTATGAAATAAAGACAAGGAAATAAATTGGGTAAGTTGAGTTAGTTGAACTAAGTAGGCGAGATTTTACTGTCTCGCTTATTTGTTTTAAGCAAATTATTAAGATATAATAGATATAGTTTTATATTTTTATTAATATGATATTATCAAAAAATTATTTTCACGCAATTGCCACTTTAGTAGGTACAATTATTGGAGTTGGCATGTTTGCTATTCCCTATGTTATTAGCCAAGCCGGTATAGTTTTACTTTTTATATATTTGCCAATACTCGGGATAATGCAATATTTTTTGCAAAAATTTTATGCCGAGATTATTTTGTCAACTAAGAAAAAACATAGATTACCAGGTTATGCGGGAAAATATATCGGCAAACAGGGAAAGTTTTTGTCATTATTTATAGTTTTTGGTAATTACGGGGCTTTGCTGGCTTATATAATTGTGGGCGGTATTTTTTTACATGAGTTATTAAGCCCAATGCTAGGCGGAAGCATTTTTATTTATTCAATAATTTTATTTATTTTAGAAACTTTAATTGTGTTATTCGGCTTAAAATTGATTGCGAGCGTAGAATTAATAATGACCGGTTTATTTATTCTCGTAGTTGGATTAATAGCCTGGCGCGGATGGAGCTATGTTGATATAAATAATTTTAATTTAATAAATTGGCCAAATGTTTTTTTACCTTATGGCCCTATTTTTTTTGCCGTGGGTGGCGGCACGGCCATCCCTGGGGTTTGCAAATTATTGGCCCATAAAAAAGAAAATATTAAAAGCGCGATTGCTTGGGGCACCTTTATTCCGGTAGTAATAATGTTGATTTTTATTATTTTAATAGTTGGTATTACCGGATTTAATACTTCTCCTGATACTTTAGTTGGTTTACATTTAGTTTTGTCTGATGGAGTAATTACTTTTGCCTTAATTTTTGGTTTGCTAGCAGTTATTACTTCCTTTTTAGTTATTGCCCAGGCCATGCGGGAAATGTATTGGTGGGATTTTGGCATTAATAAAAACGTGGCTTGGATTTTAGCTTGTTTTATACCCTTCCTTTTTTATTTAGTTGGTTTTTCTAATTTAACCAAGGTAATTGGTTTAACCGGGGCGGTCACTGGCGGCTTAGCAGGTATTGTTTTAATTTGGCTAGTTTTTCAAGTTAAAAAAAGAAAAGAGCAAATACCAATTATAAGCAATAAATTAAGCAAGCCATTGGCTTATATCCTGTCTTCGTTATTTGTATTAGGATTAATTTATGAAATTTGGATATTTTTTAAATAATTTTATATGTCTTTAGTTGTAAGTATATTTATAATTTTATCAATTTCTTTTTTATTCAGCTGGTTAGCTAAAAAGTTTCATTTATCAGCGGTGATTGGTTTGATTTTGGCCGGGTTAATTTTATCTTTACCCTTATTTAAACAAAGTATTATTGCCGGCCATGAAAATATCATAGAAAAATTGGCGGATGTGGGTTTATTTACTTTAATGTTTTTAGCAGGTTTTGAAATTTCCTGGCGGATGTTTGTTAAAGAGGAAAAACATGCTTTAGTGGTGACTTTATTTACCATGTTTACCTCTTTAGTTTTAGGAACCGGAATTTTTGTTTTATTAGGCTTTAATTTAGAAGCAGCTTTAATTATGGGGGTATGTTTCGGCATCACGGCAGAAGCGACCAAGGCCAGAACGTTGATTCAATTAAAAAAACTCAAAACAAAAATAGGCGCTTTAT
>CAZXKB010000034.1:0-6313 GCA_964641285.1 uncultured Gammaproteobacteria bacterium
TTGACACTAATATTATTTTTAAAGTAGTAAATCGTAAATTAATATTATTGACTGAAGGGATAATATGATGTATAATATAAATAGATATAATAATATAGTACTATAGCCCATAAATATAATAAGTAAAATTTAAAAATAGGCGAATATTAAATAAAAATTTCAAAAAAATAAAAAGACAAAAATAAAAATAAATAATGAAAAAAAATAAAAACTGGCAAAATTTAGCTAATTATCGTAGTAATTATTTTAAGTTACGACTTTTTTGTTTATTTAAGCAGAAAAGTTTTTTATTTGCTTAATTATTTTGTTCATTTATATATTTACATAAATAAAAACCAAAACAAAGGTCGAAAACCCGTAATTTCGGGAATAAAATTAATTTTCCTAAAAATAGGCAAAAATATGGAAAATAAAAAATATCGCTTAAAAGATATACAAGAAAAAATTGACCGGGATAAAAGCACCTTAATACGATGGGAAAAAGAAGGCTTAATTAATAAAGCCAAAAGAGATTCACGTGGTTGGCGATATTATAGCCAGAAAGAAATGATGGGAATTGTTAATAGAGTATTATCCACGGATTATTTTCGCAAAGTGCCTAGTGGGACGAGTATATAGAAATTAAATAAAAATAAATTATGAAAACAAAAATGCATAAAAGAATAATTATCGGTTTTCTAATTTTTACTTTAGTAGCTTTGTATGGTTTTATGCCGCCTTTGCCCAGGGCCAATGCCATAGATTCTATTACAGATGCTAAAGACACCATTAGTGATACAGATCTAGGTGAAACAGCCACTCATACCTTGGATTTTACTACCGGCACTACCACCCCGACAAACGGCTATATAGAAGTGGTTTTTCACAATGATTTTGGAGATGTGGTTGCGGCTAATATTGGATGTCCGGATGGTATTAATTGGGCGTCTTCCTCTCCTAATACAGAAACAGCTCGCTGTACTGCCCAAAATAATAGAGCTGCCGGAACTTATCAGATTACTGTGTCCGGCATGGTTAACCCTGTTGTTGACGGCGATTATGATGTGTATATTTACAATTATGATGATACGCCAACATTAACAGAGCGGGTTCATTTAAAGGTTTATATTATTGAGGACGTATTAATGACTGCTAGGGTTGATGCTAGTCTGACTTTTCAAATTAGCGGGGTCACGGCAGATTCAAAGAACGTTAATGGAGTGAATTGCGATGAAACTACCACCTCTACGACCACCCCCTTCGGTACTTTAGTAGTTAATGCTACTACTACGGTTTGCCAAAAATTAAATGTAACTACTAACGCTTCTGACGGATTTACAGTAACAGTTGAAGAAGATCAGGAATTAACCAGCGATGGCGCTTCTAATATCAACAGCTTTAATAATTCACAGGATGGCACTGGTACCACTACGGCTGAAAACTGGGCGCCGCCCAACAATATTCTTGATGCCTACAATACCTATGGCCATATGGGCTTGACTTCAGACGATTCGGATTTATCTTCATACGGCACTGGCTATAATGATTTTTACAATAGTGGCGGAGCGCCGCATTTTGCCGGCCTAAACAGTACTGATCCAATGCCGATTATGCATCACACCGGTCCATCCGATGGTACCACTCAGGACAAGGGAGAAGCATTCGTGGCTTATTCAGCCCAGATTGCATCATTGCAAGAAGCCGGTGATTATGAAAACACTTTGACTTATATTTGCACTCCGACCTTCTAATATAAACAGGAAAAACGAATAGAACGAATATTCTTTTTAAAAACTCCTGCGCTAATAGCGGTGTAGGAGTTTTTTATTGCCCAATTATTGTTTTTAAGTTATCCACATTTTAATTTTATCAACAAAACAATAACGGCAAAAGCAGATAATATATTTTATTAAATTATAATTATTATAACATTTATAGATGTTGTTAATTTTATAAGTTTAATCTAATATTAAATATTTTTTATAATAATTATTTAAATTGTATAGAAAATTTTATTAACAAATTAAAAAAATATAAAAATTATGTTATAATATATAATAATGAACAGGATTTCCCCTCTTTGTCGACAAGCTAGGGGGATTAAAGGTCGGAATCTTGTGTTGAATAATTTAATAATAAAAATAAGCTTATTTTTATAAATTAAAAAAATTTAGTTAATTAGACATTTAATTAATTAAATTTTATCCCCATGCTAAAAACAAAACGAAGAAAATTCGCGCTTATTGCTATTACGATTTTTTCCTTAGTGGCAATGTATGGCTATATTCCAACAGCTATCGCCGCTTCTATGGAAAACGCTAAAGATACGGTTAGTGATTCAGATTTAGGCGTTACCGCTACTCACACTATTGTCTTTGATCTAACAGATGCTAATTACCTGACAGGAGGTGAATTTATCAGTGTTGACTTCGGCAGTTTTACTGGAGCGCTTGAAGGCAATGTCAGTTGTCCAACCGACACTTCTGCTTCCACTACTCCTAACAGTGAAGTCGGGTGCGTAGTTGATGCCGACGGATTTTTAGAATCTACTTCCACCCAGCAGATGTCAGTGACTACCGTTACTAACCCGGGTTCTGCCGGATCTTATAATGTCAGGATTACCAGCTACAATGCCTCTTATGTTGAAATTGAACATTCGGATATGAAAGTATATATTATTGATGATGTGACCGTGACAGCTACGGTTGATGCCAATTTGACTTTTACGATTTATGGCTTAGCTACCTCTACCGATGTTAACGGTGATGAAACCACTGGTTCTTCTACTGCAACCGCGCTTAATTTCGGCAATTTAACCGTAGACGCTACCAGCAGCTTGGGACAAGAATTAAGAGTAGTTACTAACGCTTCTGACGGATTTACGGTTACGGTCCAGCAAAGCGGAGAGTTAGAGAACAGCGCTGGAGCAAAGATTAACAGCTTTAGAGATTCGCAAGACGGTACTGGTACCACTACTCCTGAAGCTTGGGCTAGTCCAACGGGCACTCTTGACAAATCTAACGAGTATGGCCATATGGGCATAACTTCAGAGGATGGCACTTTAAGCGGCGGCAATCCTTTTGGCGACGCTTTATATGCCGGCTTGGACGGAACTAATGCTACTGAAGTCATGTATCATACTGGTCCAGTTGATGGCACTACCGACGGTATTGGCATTACCCAAGTAGGTTATATGATAGAGATTACTTCCCTGCAGGAAGCTGGCGATTACAGCAATACTTTGACTTACATTTGTACCCCGACTTTTTAATTGAATTAGATGTTAACAAAATAAAGACTTCTGTCTAATGTTTAAGACAGGAGTCTTTTATTATAAGTAAAAAATATCTAATATTAAAGAAAAAATTTTTATTAAATAATTATTTGAATTGAAATTTTATAATTTATTATCTACTAATTTATAATTTGAATTTATAAGTAAAATCTGGTAAAATAAATACTAAAGAGCAGGATTACTTTATAATATTTTTTTATTTGTTTAATTAATTGCAGCATTATATTTGTAATTTGTGAAATAGTTTAAATAATTTAATCTATTTGCAGATTATTCTCAGTAAACAATGTCTAAAAAAATTTATTTTTTAACAGCAGTGTTAGCTGTTTCTTTTTCAGGGTTTTTATTAGGTAATTGCGCCTTGGCTCAATCTGTTGGCATTAAGATCAGCCCGGTTAGGATCGAAGAGATAGTTGAGCCAGGTCAAATTTTACTCCAACAATTAAAGGTCACAAATGAATCGGATATAGCAAAGGTTTTATTTGTTTATCTAAGGGATTTCAAGGCTGAAGGAGAGTCAGGCAAGCCAAAATTAATAATTCCTGGCAGTGAAGATGGTTATTTTTTAGCTTCTTGGATTGATATTACTACCGAGGGTACGGAATTTGGGCCGAAAGAAGAGAGAACAATTTCTTTTAAGATCAATGTACCTCCGGACGCTGGTCCAGGAGGATATTACGGAGCCATCCTTTTCGGCACTAAACCGCCTAGGCTATTTTTAGAAAGCGAAGAGAAAGGAGCGGGCATGTCTATTGCCCAGCAGACTGGCGGCTTAGTCCTATTACAAGTTAAAGGCGATGTTATCGAAGAGTCTCGTATTAGAGAATTTACCACTGATGAAAATTTATACAGTGCGCCGTTTAGTGTTAATTTTTTAATTAGAATTGAGAATTTAGGCAATGTCCATGTTAAACCGCACGGTGAGATTAAAATTAAAAATATGTTCGGCCAAGAAGTGGAAATTATAAGGGTTAATGATAAAGGCGCTAACGTTTTGCCTAATTCTATTAGAAGGTTTGTGACTTCCTGGGAAGGGAGCCGCGGTTTTGGCCGGTACACAGCCAGTTTAGGATTAACTTATGGTACCTCGGCAGACTTAGGAGGACAAGGCAAGCAGACGCTATATACAGAAAAATATTTTTGGATAATACCATGGAAAATAATTACCCCCATATTTTTAAGCTTAATTTTTATTAGCGCTTTATTTATTCTTTTATTGCGTTTATATAAGAATAAAGCGGTTAGGAAAGCGATGGAGCAGGCTGGCTTGGGGCACGTGCGCTATGTAAAAAAATATCAAGGATCTTCGCCGGCCTTGCATTTCGGCTTGATTTTATTAATAGTATTTATAATTTTGTTTTTAATTGTGACGGCTACATATTTTATATTTTTTGCTTGACATAGCCTTACTTTTAATTAAAAGGCGTAATAATTAATTTCCAATTAAGTATTTTGCCGGAGACGAATACAAGCCGATAATTTTTAAGAGAAAGTTATGAAAAATATATTTTATATTATATTTTTTATTTTATTATTTTTCACGACGGGGTTAATGGCAAAAGCACAAAGAGAATCAGGGGTTCAGATTCTTCCCCATATTATTGATGAACAGGTCAAAGCTAGGGATCTATTAAAATATGATATAGTAGTAAAAAATGTTAGTGACAGAAAAGTTGATATTTATCCGGTAGTTAATGATATTTCCATGACTGATGGCCGGCAGGAATTTTTAGACCCTAATTTACTGGATAAAAGCACTTCTTTGGCTAGATGGATTAAATTTAAACGAGGAGTAATTGATTTAATGCCGGCTGAAGAGACGACTATTCCTTTAGAAATTAACGTCAATTTATTAGCTAAGCCGGGCAAGTATTATGCCATGATTGCTTTTCCTCAAGGACCAAATAGAAAAGAGGCAGAAGAAAGTATGCAAAATACAAGCTATCCTCAATTAATGATTAATATAGAGGTGGAAGAACAAATCGTAGAAAAAGCCCAGATAAAGAATTTTAAATCAGTAAAGAATATTTTTTTTGAATGGCCAGTAAGCTTTAATTTAGAAGTTGAAAATTTCGGCAATAGAGAAATTAATCCCACGGGAGCAATTTATATATATAACCGCGGAGGCAAAGAAGTGGATAGAATTGATATTAATCAAACTCAGGAAAAAATTAATCCTGGAGAAAGCAAACAATTAACCTTGGCCTGGGCTACTGGCAAAGGCTTTGGTAAATTTAAAGCTAAATTAGAAGTTGAATATGGCCAATACGACAAGAGAGACTTACAGGATACGGTATATTTTTGGATGTTGCCTTGGTGGTTATTAATAATAGCTGGCGGTGGTTTTTTATTTGCGATTTTAATTTTAACTTTAATTTTATTTAAAAAATTCCATCATTCCCTTGATCAACGACAGACAATCAGCTCCACTAGCGCTAACGGCGTATTGGATTTAAGAAATAAGAAATAATATTATGCGAAAATTATTTATTTCCATTTTAATTTTAATTTTTTGTTCAATAAACCTGCAGCCTATTTTGGCTCAAACTATTGATGAATTGACTCTTTCAATTACGCCGCCTTTAATAAAGAACAACGTTAACCCCGGGCAAATTTGGCAGAGCACGGTTAAATTGGTTAATAATAATCCTAAAGAAATTGATGTTTATGTTCAGGCGTCTGATTTTAAAAGCGGTCAGGAAGCCGGCACAGTTAAGTTTATCCAGCCAACAGCTGAATCTGAAGAAATAAGCAAACATCTTTTAAGCCAATGGATTACTATTGAAAAAGAATCAATAACTATACCCGCTTATCAAAGCAAAGAGATACCGTTCAGGATTGATGTTCCCCTGGATGCGGAACCAGGAGGCCATTATGCGGCTATCCTGGCTGGCACTAAACCACCGGAGGAAAAAATTAAAGGTTCGACAATTAAAATATCTTCACTATTGGCTTCCTTGATACTCCTTAATGTTAGCGGTGAGGTAATTGAAGAAGGGCAGATTAGAGAATTTTCTATTGACAAAAGAATATATGGCG
>CAZXKB010000035.1:0-17516 GCA_964641285.1 uncultured Gammaproteobacteria bacterium
GGCGGATATAATTTATGCCCTTGACCTAATAAGCGCCGGCTGGCCAGCGATGTTGGTAGCTAAGTTTAAGAATAGAAGAGTAGTTTTTAGGACGGGTGGTGATTTTTTATGGGAGAAGGCCAGTCAGAAGGGATGGACCAAACTTACCTTAAAAAAATATTATCAAAGCAAGAAGAGTTTTATGGAAGTAATGCTTTTATTTTTTGGTCAATGGATTTTGAAAAATTTCGATTTTGTTATTTTTAGCACCAGGCTACAATCTGATATATATAAGAAATATTACGGTTTGCTAGCGCGGAAAATTATTTTTATAAATAATGCCCTGCCTTCACTGGCTCTAGCTAAAGAAAAGGCGGAAAAGAATAAATATAATAATTTTATTGTTTTTGCCGGCCGATTAATTAAACTAAAAAATCTTGACCGATTATTAAAAGCCTTTAAAGCAATCAATAAAAAGGATGTTAACTTGGTAATTTTTGGCGATGGCCCGGAAAAAGAAAATATCACCAGACTAATTAAAGACCTGGGCTTGTCTGATAGAGTAAAAATTAAAGATAGAATTAACCACGCAGAATTAATTGAAGTAATAAGAAACTGTTTGTTTTTTATTTTGCCTTCACTGTCGGAAATTAGCCCCAATTTAGTTTATGAGTGCCTAAGCTTAGCAAAGCCTGTTATTTTAACCCGAGAGACTGGTTTGCCGTTAAATATTACTGAAAATATTATCACTATTAACCCGGAAGATAAAAATGATATCAAGGATAAAATTTACTATTTACTAAATAGTGAAAATTTATCAAACTATAAAAATAAAATACAAAATATTAAAATTGAGAAAAGAGAATGGAATGAGGTCGCTAAAGATCATTTAGAGGTTTTTAAACAATTATTATGAGCAAGGTTTTATTGATTAACCCTCCTTTCAATATTTCTAAAGAAAATTACGACAGCTCTATTTCTGTCGGATTATTAAGTATTGCTACTTATTTAGATAGTCAAGGCATAAAGGTGGAAATAATTGACGGTGTGCGGCAAAAAAATTATTTAGAGTGTATTAAAAGTAGGGTTGTAGACTGCGTTTATGCCGGAATCTCGGTGATGACTACGCAAATTAGCAACGCGTTAGCTATTAGCAAATTAATTAAAGAAATTAATCCTGGATGTAAAATTATTTGGGGAGGAGCGCACCCGACCTTTTTTATAGAACAGACAATCGCCTATCCAATAATTGATGCTATTTGTTATGGTGAGGGCGAGTTGTCTTTTTATGATTTGGTATCAGGTAAGCCCTGGACCGAGATAGGCGGGATCGCTTACAGTAAAGATGGACAGTCAATGATTAATCCTCCAGTCAAACTTCATGACCCGAGTAAGATGCCGTTGTTTAATTGGAATTTGGAGCCACGGGAGATTTTAGAGAGTTTGTATTTAATTCCTTCCTTAACTTCCCGCGGCTGTCCACATCGTTGTACTTTTTGCATTAACGCTATATTAAAATACAGATGGCGCCCACGGACGGCTTTTCAGGTTTTACAGGATTTAAAAATAATTAATGAGAAGGAGTGCTTTAAGAATAAAAGATTAAGATTTTGGGATGAAAATTTTTTTGTTGATATAAATAGAGCCAAAGATATTATTTACGGCATGATTAAATACGGCTTAAACAGGCCATGGGAAACTACGGTACGCTGTAATTATGTTCGTAACGGCATGATTGATGATAAATTTATGGCCAAGTTGAAGGAGTCTGGTTGTTATTTATTATCATTTGGTGCTGAATCAGGTTGCCCCAGGATATTGACTAAAATTAAAAAGGAAATTAGCCCGGAAGATATACTGCATTCGGCAAAAATTAGTTTAAAGCATGATATTATCCCCCAATATTCGTTTATGATTGGGTTGCCCGGAGAAACTAAAAGCGATATGATGGCTAGCTTGCGATTGATTGATAAGCTGGTTAGCTTAAGTGATAAAATTCAAATATTAGGTCCGCAGGCTTTTCGGCCATATCCGGGGTCCGAACTGTATCAAGAGTGTTTAGATGCCGGCTGGCAAGCACCAAAATCTTTGGAGGAATGGGCGGATTTAGCAGGAAATGAGTTAAACTATTTAAATGTACAAAATTATCCCTGGGTGAAGCATAAAAATTTTGTGGAATCAATGGAGGCTTATGTAAGATTCGGCGCCCACAGTTTTAAAAGCGCCATGGGTTCAAGCGTAAAAGCGCAAAGATGGCTGAAGCTGGGATTTGTTTTACTGTGCAAATTACGCTGGAAATTAAAATTTTTTTTCTGGCCAATTGAATTTAAATTTGCTAAAAAATTTGTAACCAAAAAAATAACATGAAAATATTAAGCATTGGTTTGGACAACACAGCTCTTAAATTAAATTCTTCTCTAGCCAATAGGTTAATTGCGTATGGGGAATTGGTGGATAAATATGACGTAGTTGTTCCGAGTGAAAAAGATCAGGAAGTAAAAATTTCTAAAAAAGTTACAGCTTACGGCATAAGTGGTATAAATAAAATAATAAAATTAATTAGAATATATTTTAAGGGATTAAAGTTAGTAAAATTAGAAAAATATAATATTATCACAATTCAAGACCCATTTGAACTGGCTTTAATCGGCTGGCTTATTTCCAGGAATTACCGGATCGGTTTAAATGTGCAGGAACACGGGGATTTTTTTGGCAGCCGGTATTGGCGGAACGAGAATTTAAGGAATTTTTTTAGGTATTATTTAGGTAAATTCATAATTAAAAGAGCTGATAGCATCAGGGTAGTTAGCCAAAGGATTAAAAATAATTTAATTGATAATTTAGGTATAGCGGAAAAAAAGATTATTGTCGTGCCGGTATACACCAAACCAGTTGATGTTAATAATAAAAAAGGTAGGGCTTTAGAAGAATCGGAAAACAAATTCATTTTTCTTACTATGGGTCGATTTGTTAAGCAGAAGAATTTGAATTTATTAATAGAATCATTTAAAAGAGTTGTTACGGAAATAAAGATGGCTCATTTAGTTATTATAGGCAGGGGCGTATTAGGGCAAAATATTCGCAGGATAATAGACAAATATGGCTTAAGAGGAAAAATAACAATTAAAGAATGGGTTGATGATGTTTATGCATATTACCGATCGGCCGACGCCTATGTCTTATCATCCAATTATGAGGGCTGGGGGCTTGTGATTATTGAAGCAGCCAATGCAGGATTGCCAATTATTATGACTGACGTGGGCTGTGCCGGGGAAGTGATAAAAGATGGAGAAGGTGGGTTGATAGTGCCAGCTAATAATCCAGATGCTTTGGCCAAGGCAATGATAAAAACAGTGAAAGACGAAGCGCTTAGAGTCAAGATTACTAAGGGCGCTAAAGAAGCAATTAGTAAATTGCCGGATAAAAAGGAAACTCTCAAACTATATAAAGAGAGCTGGGAGAAAGCGATTTTGAAGTAAGAGGTTATTAGAAGTAAGAAAACAATAAAACAAAATATGAAATTTGTTGTAAAAAAAGACGAATTAAGTGAAAACCCAGAGCGGTTTTTAAGAAAAGCCGGATATGGTTTTATTAGAGATAGACATAGCGGCCAAGATAGTTTTGTCCGCAGATTAACCCGTGCCCATTATCCAAGACTGCATATGTATATTAAAGAGCAGGGTGGACGAGTGGTTTTCAGTTTGCATTTAGACCAAAAACAGCCAAGTTATTCTGGCGCACACGCGCATAATGCTGAATACGAAGGAGAGGTAGTGGAGGCGGAGATTAAAAGATTAAAAGATATCGTAGTCCATAACTCGTAACCTACAAGATAGTAAGTTGAGATTAAATAAATATAAAAAATAAACGAATTACAAATTATTGATTTTTATGCTTCAACCATCTGATGAAATAAAATCAAAAATGGACATCGTGGATTTAATACGCGAATATATTCCGCTAAAACCGGCAGGAGTGAATTTCCGCGCCAAATGTCCGTTTCACCGGGAGAAAACCCCGTCTTTTATGGTTAGTCCGGAAAGGCAAATTTGGCATTGCTTTGGCTGTGGCAAGGGCGGGGACATTTTTTCTTTTGTTATGGAGATGGAAGGAATTAATTTTGTAGAGGCCTTACGGATGCTGGCGTCCAAAGCCGGAGTAGTTTTGAGAAGAAGCGACCCCAAGTTAACCTCTCAGCGTAATCGGCTGCTGGATATAGTAGAGTCAGCTAAAAAATATTATTATCAGATTTTAGAAAGAGATGAAGCTAGGGCTGTAAAAAAATATTTAACGGACAGGGGTTTAACAGAAGATACGTTGACAGAATGGCAAGTTGGCTATAGTAGAGACAGCTGGGATAGTATTTTTAATTTTTTGAAAGAAAAAGGATATAGCGAAAACGAAATATTTTTAGCCGGTATGGTTGTTAAGAGTGAGGCTCGCGCTGGCTTTTATGACCGATTTCGCGGACGAATTATGTTTCCCATCAATGATATTAACGGCAATACCGTAGCCTTTTCCGCCCGAGTCAATCCGATAAAGGAAGATGAAGAAAAAATGGGCAAATATATCAATAGCCCTCAAACCATGATTTATGATAAAAGCAAGATTTTATTCGGTTTGGATAAGGCAAAATTAGAAATTAAAAAACAGGACCTGGTTATTATTGTTGAAGGACAAATGGACGTAATTACAGCTCATCAACAAGGTTTTAAAAATATTATAGCTTCATCCGGCACCGCCTTAACGCGCGATCAAGTAAATATTCTTAAACGTTATACTAATAATATTGCCTTAGCTTTTGACATGGATGAAGCGGGTGAATTAGCGGCTGAACGGGGTATCAGGGAAGCAATGGCAGCCGAGATGAACATCAAGGTTATTGTTTTGCCGTCAGGGAAAGATCCTGATGAATGCATTAGGAAAAACCCCGATGTTTGGGAAAAAGCGGTTGAAGAGGCCAAGTTAATGATGCAATATTATTTTGATAAAACTTTAGCCAGCCTAGATTTAGATATGATAGAAAATCGCCGCCAAGCCGTTAAAATTTTATTGCCTGTCATAGCCAAATTAGGCAATAAGATTGAACAGGATTTTTGGCTAAAAAATTTAAGTGAAAAGATTGATGTTAAAGAAGATTTATTAAGGGAAACATTGTTTGGATTATCGTCAGCTCATTATCAAGGGGCTAAAGGCGAATATAAGAACGGGCAAGATGCTTCCGCCAGCCCGGCGCCAGCTGAACAAATAAAAAGTAAATCCAGAATAGAAAAGTTGAGTGAGCTACTGTTGGCTTTAATATTTAAATTCCCTTCTTTATTGGATTATTTAGTTAACCATATTCAAATAGATCAAATTATCGGTTCAGAAAACCAGTTTATTTACAGAAATTTAATATTTTATTATAATAATGTTATCAACAAATTAAATGGCCAGGATGCTGAAAATAAAGAAGGAATGATTAATTATCAAGATTTTAGGCAGTGGCTGGGCAGTGAGCTTATTGAAGGAAATCATTCAGAAGACCAGCTAAAAATTTTAGAAAGACTGGTCTTTTTGGGTGATAATGAATTTTATGACTTAAAGATTGAACAAGCCAAGGAAGAGGCAATTAAAATAATAGTAGTTTTGAAAAAAAATTATTTATACAATAGAATGAAGGAGGTGGGAAAATTAATAGCTTTAAAAGAGAAAGAACAGGACGAAGAAGTAATAAAAGAATTAATGGAAGAGTTAAAAATTTTATCAGAAGAACTAAGGGCTGTAGAAGGATAAGCACTATTCTGTATTTTTAAATATTAAATATAGATGACATTTTTAAATAAATGGCTATGAAGAAAAAGACAATCAAAAAAAAGAAGACTACGGTTAAACGGACTGTGCAACGGTCATCTGGCCAAGGCAGGCAAGCGAAAAAGAAAATTGGCTCTGTAAAAAAGAAGCCAAAAATTTTTTCTGTTAGTAGGCGCGGGGCAAAGAAAGAAAAAGCAGTAAAAAAAGTAGGTAAAAAATTAGCAGCTAAGAATTCAACTAAAAAAGAAGTTAAAGCTAAAAAGATTGTTAAGGTTAGAAAAATGGTAAAGAAAAAAGTAGTGGCTAGAAAAAAGGCAGTAGTTAAAAAATTTCCTATCACCAGAGCACGAAAGGCGGGGAAGAAAGCAGTACTTAAGAAAGTATTGGCAAAAAAAGAAATAATTAAACCTAACGAGAAGCAGTTAAGCAGTTTAGTTATTAAAGGCCGGTCACGCGGCTTTATAACCGAAACTGAATTATTATACGTTTTTCCGGAAGTGGAAGAATATACCTTGGACTATGAATTATTTTTAGAAGATTTGCAGAAAAACGGCATCCAAATTATTGAAGATACGGGTAAAATATTAGACATGGAAGACGAAGAAGGCGAAGAAAAGGAGATTGGCGGAAAGATTAAAGCTATTAATAAAAGAGAGGGAGCTGATTTATCTAAATTAAGCTCTGATTCCATCCAGATGTATTTGAAAGAAATTGGCAAGGTGCCTTTGCTTTCCGGCGGGGAAGAAGTTGAATTAGCCAAAAGGAAAGAGAAAGGAGATAAAGAAGCGGAGCGCAAGTTAATTGAAGCTAATTTACGGTTGGTAGTTTCAATCGCTAAAAAATTTGCTGGAGCCAGAGGGCTTTCGCTTTTGGATTTAATCCAGGAAGGCAATATCGGTTTATTTAGAGCCGTGGAGAAATTTGAATACCGCAAAGGCTATAAATTTTCCACTTATGCCACCTGGTGGATTAGACAAGCTATAACCCGGGCTTTGGCTGACCAATCCCGCACTATCCGCATTCCGGTCCATATGGTAGAAACTATTAATAAATTTCAGCAAGTGGAAAGGCAATTAATTCAAGATTTAGGCCGGGAGCCTTTGCCGGAAGAAATTTCCGCGGAAATGCATGAAGACATTGATAAAGTCAGGCATATTATTAAAATTTCCCAGGATACTATTTCTTTGGAAACAACGGTTGGGGAAGACGAGGAAGATTCTACTTTAGAAGATTTTATTGAAGATGTTAAAAATGTGACTCCTGATCGTAGCGCTGCCCTGCAGCTCCTGAAAGATTATGTTAAAGAAGTTATTACCCGGCTTTCCCCTCGGGAGCAGAAAATACTGGAAATGCGTTTTGGTTTAGTGGACGGTGTTGCCCATACTTTAGAAGAAGTCGGTCGGGAATTTGACGTGACCCGTGAGCGCATTCGGCAAATTGAAGCCAAGGCTTTAGAAAGAGTACAGAAGCATGAAGTAATAAAAAAATTAAAAGACTTTTAAGGTTATCGCTTCGCGAGCCCCGCTACAAATGGGGCACATGCGAATTAACGTTATCGCCTGTGGCGACCCGCTTCTATCCCGCCCCTCGCGAGGAGCGGGACGGGACATGCGAATAAGGTTTAATTTTAAAATAAAAGAGCTCCCTGCGTAGAATAACAGGGAGCTTTTCATTATTTTTTTTGATAAAATGGACATTTTTTAGGTCCAATATCGCAGTGATCACAGATTTGCCTTAAGTCAACGATGTCTTGATTGTATTCGATAACAATTTCAGAAATAATTAGTAAAACCGCAGCCTCAAATCCATTTTCATGTCTCATGGGACAATTATCCGGTAATGTTTTTTTCGCCAGCATCAGAACAAGATTGGCCTTATTCTTTCTGGCGATTTGACTTAGGGTTTTTATAGGTTCAATATTTCCTAGTCGCTTAAAATTATTTGAGCTGTTCATTTTTATCTCCTTTAGCTTATTTTGCTTGCAAAATTTTTATAGAGCTATTGATAATTTTTTTGGCTTCAATAGTCCTTTTCACTTGAAGATATTTTTTTGCTTCCAGCAAGTAGTCTTTACTTTTTTGGGCTTTTTCAAAAAAAGGCGAAGGCCACATAGTATCCAGTATGTAGATAGACTGATTTATTTTTTGGTCAATATCGCTGATTCGGTTTTGAAAATGGTCTTTAGGCCGATGCAAGACTGACTTTAAATATAGACAAGCTTGTTTGACCTGGGTTTCCATCCAATTTTTTTCAAAAATGAGCAATTCCTGACGCAGAGCAATAATCGGTATAATTATTCTTAATTGATTAGAACGATCATCCAGGCGATTTATGGCCGCTACGGTTATTGTAGCTTTAGCTCCGGGATTCACTCGGCCTAAGCGGTCTTCTAAGGGAATAGCTTCAGCAATATTATCAGCCGACGCAATTTTAAGTTCGTTATGACAATTAATCAGCCGGGAAAAAGCGGTTGCTAATTTGCCTTGAATAATATCAGGCCTTTGCGAATCGCTTTTTACCCAGTTGGCAAATAAGTCGTTAACTTCCCTGATTGTTTTTTTTATACTTTCCAGTTCAGCTATTTCACCTTTTTGTTTGCTATTTCCTTTATAGCCTGCCAAGATATGTTTTTTCTGCATGCGAATAGCGGCATTAATATCTTTTACGATTTTCGGAGTTATAATTAAATTTCTTTCTACGTTGGTCCAATGCCTGATTCTTATCCATCCTCTGGTTAAATATTCAATACCATTTTTCCTTAAGATCTCCAGGCGAGTTTTATCTATCTTGGATAAATATTTTTGGCTGATTAATTGTAGTTTTTTTTTGTTTTTTTTAGCCTCTGCCTTTTTATTTATACCGCAATTAAAGATTGCCCTAACTTGTCTGCGCATATCATTACGAATAGGCAAGGGGAGGGGGTTAAAAGTTTTTTTATCGGCAATTATTTTTTTACCAACCTTACTCCAAGGCACTTCAATTCCTTCCCATTGAGCTATTATTTTTATTACATTGCCTATTTTATCCCTGATAACGTTTATGCCGTCTTCTCTTCTGGGAATAAAATTATAACCCATAATTATCTCCTTATTAAAAGGGTTTATTCAAATTTTAAAAGAGCTTATTCATAACAATATAATATATTATAAAAATAATTATTTGTCAATAATTTTAGGTAAAATTTTATTCAAATATTGACTAATGTTTAAAAATAATGTATTGTATAAGAACTGCCAAGCTGGCAGGTTTTAGTTTGAAAAACATTCCCGCCCACCTCCGCCTTCGGCTTCGGCGGACAGGGGTAGCTAAAAAATATAAAATAAAATCTTAAATCAAAAATCTAAAATTTTAAATTATATTATTCCCGGGTAGCGCAGCGGTAGCGCAGTTGGCTGTTAACCAATTGGTCGTGGGTTCGAATCCCACCCCGGGAGCCAATAATTTATTTATAAAATATTTATATGGCAAAAAGAGATACTGGCGTTGGGAAGAGGAGAAAAACACACTCCCACAAAACCGTAAAGCGTCTTGAAATTAAGCGGCTTATGCTCGAAGAAAAGGCTAGCAAAAAGAAGCGTAAATAAAGTTTATAGAAATTTTATCTGTTGGCAGGCAATTTTTAAAACAACCTATTTTTTGTGGGTTGTTTTGTTTATTTAAGCATATTACTTTTATCTCAAAATACAAGTTTTTATTCGCGAAGGTACGTGGCGTAAAATACGACATAAAAGCAGGGAATTCCACCCTGTTTCTTTATACTCACCAACCGTTCACTTTGGTGCAAAGTGAATGGTTATCTTAATTGGATAAATCATCCTCCTTTTAGGGTGTTTTTCAGTATAAAAACAAGGGACTCTTGATGCAGATGTCCCTTATTTGAATTGGTTTTTTAGCCCAGCTACAACCTCTTTTAGCAAAGAAAAAGCCTGTCTGCATTTGTCTGCGCAGACAAGCAGGCAGGGACTGCAGGGAAGCCAAATACAGCAATAAAGCAAATGATTTATTTGCCAGGCTAGCTTAAAAGTTGTAAAATAGAGACAGGAATATAAAATTATTTATGAAAATCAAGATTTGTTTTTTATTGTTTTTATTACTGATAATTACCGGTTGTTTAAATAGAGAATTGCGCCCAGATGAGAATGTCAGCTGGCAGGAGGAAATTCTTTTAGCGCATGATTGTGGCATGGACGGCCTGCGCTGTTGCGTTGAACGGGAACCAGCTTGTTTTTACGAGCAAGTTTGCTGTGATGACCCGAATAATCCTGATCGTAATTACTGCGCTGATGAATGCACTTATGGCGGAGAAAAAGAATTTTGCCGGAAAGAAGAACCAAAATGTAATGATGGTTTAGTTTGTTATAATGGAAATTGTGCTAAATGCGGAGGTTCTGACCAGCCTTGTTGCGAGAGCGGGAATTGTAATAATAATTTAATTTGTTATCAGGCAAAATGTGTAGAATGCGGGCTAGCCGGCAATCCTTGCTGCAGTGATAGCTTGGCCTGCTTAAACCAGAGTAAGACGGATAATACCCGGACAGAATGCCAAAATAATATTTGCCTATTATGCGGAGCAGATAGCCATAAAGCATGCTATGGTGAACCAAAATGCAACCAAGCTCATCTTATGAATAATAATATTTGTTATCAATGCGGTAATTTTAATCAGCCGTGTTGTAATGATGAATCAGGAGTTGATTATAAATGCAATCCGGAAATGGGCCTGGAATGTGAATTAGGATTTTGCAGTAAATAAATACGAAGTAAACGAAATTAATTATTTATTTAGTGATTTTAAAATTATGGTTAATCTTTTTAAGGGAATTAATAAAAAAATTAATGGAATAATCTGGTCATTAGTTAGTACTGGAGTTATTTTGATTTTTCTGGCCATATTAATTGTTTGGACAGATTTTATGCTACGGTTGGTTTTTGGCTTATTGGTTTTAGTGATTGCCTGGGTATTTTTATACGGCGGCTATAAGGTTTGGAGCTTAAAAAAGGAGATTGAAAAACATTTTAAGCTGTAAGATTTTACCAAAGGTTTTATGAAAAAATTAGTTTTATTTTCTATAATTTTCATTATTGTTATATTATTAACCGGCTGCGATTTGGAAAAGCAGTCCATGAATCAGCTGGCAGAAGACAATAAGTACCATTACCAGAATAGAACCTTAGGCTTTGCCTTGAATTTACCAAGCGAATTTGAATATTATCAAACCCAGAGGCAAAATACTAATTATTATATTGATATAGAGTTTTTTATCCCGACCAGTGACACGAATTATCCGCAAGAAGTACAAAGTTACGCCAAGCCGGTTATAGTAAGAATTTTTAGCCGAGATGCATGGGAGGAGATTGAAGATGATGAATATAAATCAATGTTTCAGGAAGTAGGCCGAAAGGGCAAAAAAGTTTATACTATAGTATTTTGGGATAATATTCCTTCTGACTGGCAGAATAAGTGGAGTAAGGACATGAGAGAGGAAATTATTAAAAGTTTCGTTTTAAAATAGAATATAAAGACAAGAAAAATTATTAAAATAACGGGTAAAAAGAACCCGTTTTTTTAGCTTGATTTAAGCATAAATTAGTGTTAAGGTAAAAATAACATAATATTATTCGCCAATAATGAAAATTGCCTAATATTATATCCGCAATTTGTGGATTAGCTTGCTTACTGCAGGCAGATATTTATTTTTATTATTAGCGTTATATGTATATATGGTTAATCCTACTATTATTACAAAAACCGAAGGAGCGCTTACTATAGCGGAAAATACGAAAAAGTTATTTCAGGATATTTACCGCGAACAGCACAAGGAAGAGCCTGATGATGACGAAGTGCCAAAGATAAGAGTTTCCGAGTTTATTTCCAAGATGGCCTTTTATTATGAAAAGATTCGCTACGCGGTTGATTATAAAGAAGAGCATTTACTTAGGAAAAATGCTATTGAAAGAATAATAAAGCGCCAGATTATTATTGAAGGCAAAATGTCTTTAAAAGAAATAAAAAGCGGGGAAGTAGCCAAACATTTGTTAACAGAGTTAATTAGAGCCGGTTATTTACCGAACAATAAAGTACCGGAAACAAAAATAGATGAAATAAGCCGGGTGATTGATAAGTATTTAGTATTAAGAAATTATAGTTTAAAGCATTTCAAAAATGACCATAAAGAAAAAACAGGATTAGTCAAGTGGATAATAGCTTTAGCCGCCAGTGACATAGAAGAGAGGTTAGGCCGGGGTAAAGTTGACATGACAGTAATTGATTATATGAACGAAATTTTAAAAGCTAATATCAAATTGCCCCTTGATTCTCCGTTTGAGCAAGACAGAGAAATTCAAATTTATGTCGGAATACACCGCAATTTATTGAAATTTGACCGGGATATGCTTAGCTTTATTCTCTTTAGGCATTTTAATGCTGACTGGCAAGATCCGACTGAAGAAACTATTGAGAAAATTGCCAAAGGGATTAACCATTGGCAAAAAACCGTTGACAACCAGCTTGATCATCCTTTAACCGGCCAGTTAAACAGGATAATTAGCCGTTACACCAGTTTTTTTACTATTCTGACTGATGTAATTGCCGAAGACCCGGAAGGAGTATATGGAAATATTAAACGCGATCCCAAGGCTTTCCCTCGGCGAATTAAACGGATCTGTAATAGCAGATACAAACAGGCAAAAACAAAATTATGGCGTGCGGCCGCGAGGAGTATAGTTTATATTTTTATTACTAAATCCATTTTTGCTGTTATTCTGGAAGTGCCGGCCACTATGTGGTTCGGCGAGGAAATTAATAATTTATCATTGGCGATTAATATAACTTTCCCCGCTCTTTTATTGTTTTTTATTGTTTTATTCACTAAATTACCCTCAGATGATAACACAAACAAGATAACAGAAGGCATTAATGAAATAGTGTTTGTGGAGCATAAGCGCCAAGAGCCGTTTCGACTGCGCCAGCCGGTGAAAAGGGGAAAATTTTTGAATGCTATTTTTGGCGTTATTTATACTATTACCTTTTTTCTGTCTTTTGGCTTGGTCGTCTGGACACTGGACAAAATTAAATTTAGCTGGATTAGTATTATTATCTTTTTATTCTTTTTAGCTTTTGTTAGTTTTTTCAGTATTAGAATCAGAAAGAACGCCAAAGAGCTAATAATTGTGGAATCAAAAGAAAATCTTTTTACTTTTTTTGTTGATTTTTTCTATGTCCCGGTAGTTTCAGCCGGCAAATGGCTCTCGGAGAAATTTTCCCGTATTAATGTTTTTGTTTTTATATTAGATTTTATTATTGAAGCCCCGTTCAAGATTTTCGTGGAAATTGCCGAAGAATGGACTAAATATGTAAGAGAGAGAAAAGATGAAATCGTATAAAATTTAAAATGTAAAAATCAAAAATAAAAATTATTGAGTCCCGCTTAAGCGGGACGAGATAATTTTACCTAAATTTTAATTTTTGAATTTTAATTTTTGAATTTTGTTTATGGCTACATTGTTCATTGTCGGGACGCCAATCGGCAATTTAGAGGATATTAGCATGCGTGCGCTTCGTATTTTGAACGAAGTTGATTTTATTTTATGCGAGGATACGCGGGTGACCAAGAAGCTGCTTGACCATTATCGGGTTAATACCCCGACTATTTCATATCATCAGCATTCTGGCGTAAAAAAAGTTGATTATATATTGGATTTACTAAGCCAGAAAAAGGATTTAGCCTTGGTCGCTGACGCTGGTACGCCTGGTATTTCCGACCCTGGCGGTAAATTAGTGCAAGCGGTGATGGATAAATTTGGCGAGAGAATTAAAATTGAATCCGTACCAGGCCCTTCAGCCGTAACCGCGGCCTTGTCTATCTCCGGCATTCCGACCGACAAGTTTGTCTTTATGGGATTTTTGCCCCATAAAAAGGGGCGGCAGACTTTTTTGAGTAAAATTATAGAAAGTGAATTTCCGGTGGTAGTTTATGAATCAAAATATCGGATAATTAAATTATTAGAAGAGTTAGAAATTTTAAATAAAAAAATTGAAAGGCGCAATAAGGAAATTGATTTAGAAAAAAGCCGAGGCATATCCAGGAAAAAAGAGATTGAAGAGAAGAAAAAACCGGTCACTTCCATAGTGGTTTGCCGCGAACTTTCCAAGATGCATGAGACTGTTTATCGCGGCGAGATAAAGTATATCAAGGAGAGAATAAAGGAAAATAAAAATGAGCAGAAAGGTGAGTTTGTGGTAATAATCGGAAAGTAATTCAAAATGCAAAAATCCCTAGTCGCGCACAGCGCAACGGGGCAGGCAAAATGCGAAATAACAAATCAAAATTCAAAAATTTTAATTTTTATATTAGATTAAATAATTTAGATATATGCGAAGAAATAAATTTTATGTTACTACCCCAATTTATTATGTTAATGACGTACCGCATGCAGGGAGTGCTTATACTACGATTGCGGCTGATGTGCTGGCGCGTTATCACAAGATGATCGGTGATAAAACCTTCTTTTTAACCGGCACGGACGAGCATGGCGCTAAAGTGGAAGAGAAAGCCAAGGAGGCAGGAGTTGGACCAAAACAATTCGTGGATGAGGTCGCGGCTAAATTTCAGCTGGCCTGGGATGAGCTTAATATTTCTCATGATAATTTTCTCCGTACCACTGATCCAGCGCATATTAAAGCCGCGCAAAAAGCCTTGCAGTTTATGTATGACCAAGGTGATATTTATAAAGGCAAGTATGAAGGTCTGTATTGCCGGGGCTGCGAGCAATATAAAAGCGAAAAGGATCTAATTGACGGCAAATGCCCTGACCACGGTACAGTACCGGAAAAAATGAGCGAGGAATGTTATATGTTTAAAATGTCAAAGTATCAAAAAGAGCTGTTAGATAGAATAAAAAATGATGAATTTAAAATCAGGCCAGAAGAAAAAAAGAATGAGATTATCAGTTTTTATGAAAAAGAGGGATTAAATGATATTGCCTTTTCGCGCCAGAACGTTAAATGGGGCATACCTTTACCTTGGGATCCGGACCAGACGGTTTATGTTTGGGGTGATGCTTTTCTGAATTATTTAACCGGACTAGACTGGGATGGTTCAGCAGGTAAACAGCCGGAATTTTGGCCGCCAGATGTACAGCTTATGAGCAAAGATATTATGCGGGTGCATACTACCATTTGGCCAGCCATGGTTTTATCTTTGGAGTTGCCTTTACCTGAACAGATATTTGTTCATGGTTTTTTTCTGGTAGACGGACAGAAAATGAGCAAAAGCCAGGGTAATGTCATTAAACCGGAGGAAATGGTTAAAAAATACGGAGTTGACGCTTGTCGGTATTTGCTAATGGATACTACGCCATTTGGCCATGATGGCGATATTAGCTGGAGTAAGTTTGATGAAAATTATAATGCGGATTTAGCTAATGGGATTGGTAATTTAGTGGCAAGATCCGTGACTTTAGTGGAAAAAATGCAAAACGAGAAGATAGAACTGCAGAAAAAAGTATGGAGGGATATAAAATTGTCAGATAATTCTTATATAGTTGATATAGGGGAAGTATGGAATTTATACAAACATCATCTAGAGTGCGAAGAGATGAATTTTTTTATTGTTTTAACGATTATTAGAGGGGAAGTTAGAAATTTAGATTTATATATTTCCAGCGCAAAACCCTGGGAATTAATAAAAAATAAAGATGAAAAAGTGGGTGTTATAATGTATAATATTTTAGAAAGATTAAGACATATTGCCTGGATGATTTGGCCGTTTATGCCCGAGACAGCGGAAAAGATTTGGCAGCAGTTAGGATTAGAGCCAAGTAAAGAGATGAAAAAAGATTTTAAAGAAGCGGTTAAGTGGGGTGGACTGCCGGTTGATACTAAGGTTAAAAAAGGAGAGTCGCTTTTTCCGAGGATTACTAACAGCGTGTCATCCTGACCCTGCTGAGCAGGGGAAGGATCTCAGGTTAAATGCAACTGACAATTATAACTAGATACACTATTTAATTTCATCTATCCTGAGATTCTTCAGCCTTCGGCCTCAGAATGACAAATAATACTGTATGTCCATTTTTGATACCATTTTGATTGTAGTTTTAGCCGGATTTGTTTTTTACGGCTTATTTTTCGGTTTGATTAGAACTTTGGGCGCTTTTATCGGCATCTTTATCGGCGCTTGGCTGGCAAGCCATTATTACTTGATTATTTCTACGTGGATTGAGGGATTATTTTTTGGCTATAATAATCTGGGCAAGGTGTTGGTTTTTATTATTTTATTTATTTTGATTAACCGCTTGGTTGGCTTTGCTTTTTATTTTATTGACCGCATTTTTCGCCTTTTATCTATTATCCCATTCTTAAAGACTTTCAACCGCTTAGGCGGAGCAATTCTAGGGTTTTTAACCGGCGGTTTGTTTATTGGCTTGATTTTATACGTGGTTTCGCGCTATACTTTTATTGAACATTGGTTCGGCCAGTGGCTGGTTGATTCTCAAATAGCGCCAATACTTTTAAAATTTACTAAAATTTTATTGCCATTATTGCCGGAAATGCTGAAAAAATTGCAATCCTTAATCTAGCTGTTAAAATTTAGCAGAGAATAATGAAAAAAATTAAAATTAATTTTAATAATGTTGCTAAGGAGCAATTTGATATAATAGTTAATTATCTACAGCGGGGAAAGGTAATAGTTTATCCGACGGACACTATTTATGGCTTAGGCTGTTTAGCTACAGATAAAAAAGCGATAAATAAAATATTTAAAATAAAAAAAAGAGATAGAAATAAATCCCTATTGATTTTGGTTAACAGTTTTGCTATGCTGAAAAAGTACTGTCAGGTCAGCCAGAAGCAGCTTGATTATTTACAGAAGATTTGGCCTCAACCGATTTCAGCCATTTTACCGAGCAAGGAAAATTTACCAAAAGAATTAACAGGCGGTTTAAATAGTTTAGCTGTACGCTTGCCAAAAAAGGATTTTCTTATTAAGATAATAAAGAGAATAAAAGTGCCGATTGTCTCTACCAGTTTGAATATTAGCAATCAGAAAAATTTAGCTGAAGTTGGGCAAATTGAAAAATGTTTTAAAAAATATAAACCGGACTTAATCATTGATGCCGGAATTTTAAAAAGAAATAAGCCTTCAAAGCTGATAGATTTAATAGATATTAATAATATTAAAGTTATAAGAAGCTAGGAATTAGAAGTTAGAGATTTGAGACTATTTATCGGTTATTTTTCCCAAATTTCAAATTACTAATTTCGATTTTAAATTATGGCCCTTGATTGGTTAAAAAAACTTTTTGGCGGAGAAAAGAAAGCCGAAGAACAACCATCTGAACAGCCAGTTAGCGAAGAGTCTTCAGCCGACCAAACTCCGGAAGAGCAACCTATAGAGAAGCCGGAAGAAGAAATACGGTAGTATATTGCTTGTTGTTTCGCTTTAAAGAATAATTGACTTAACTCTTTCAATATTCTATGTACATAGACACGCATGCGCATGTTAATTTTAATATGTTCAAAGATGATGCCGAAGAAGTTATTCGTTCTTCTTTGGCGGAAAAAACCTGGATGATAATTGTCGGAAGTGATTATAAAACTTCAAAAAGGGCCTTGGATTACGCTAATAAGTACGAAAAGGGAGTTTACGCGGCTATTGGGGTCCATCCTATTCATTTACAGAATACCCACGCCAAAGACGAAGAGTATGATTTTACTACCAGAGCTGAAGATTTTAATTATGATG
>CAZXKB010000036.1:0-10221 GCA_964641285.1 uncultured Gammaproteobacteria bacterium
TCATCGTCCCGGACAAGCACTTTTTCACAGGGGCGATTGGCGCAGTGCTGGTTGCTAAAGGTAGGGCTGGCCGAGAGACCCACGATAGTCGAATCCGAGTCGATAAGATTGATGAATACTTTGCAAAGTATAATAAAAAGCAATGAGGAGATTTGGACTTCAGACATTACCTTCCCTCTAGTCTCTCTACCCTTTTGTCAAGACAAAAATTAAATTATAGATTAATTTAGTTCAGCAGTAGTCTCTCGGCAAGAGGAAGGTGGCAACAGTGAGGCTGGGCTGAGACTATTGCAAAACTAAATTTTATTTTAATATAATATATGATTAAAGGTTTAATTATTCCTTTTATAACTATTTCTCTGGCAGAGTTGGGTGATAAATCCCAGCTCTCCTTATTTTTATTGGCCACAAAAACAAATAAGCGCTTTTTAATTTTTTTTGGAGCAATAACCGCCTTTTTCCTGGTTGACGGTTTAGCGGTTTTACTCGGCGAGAATGTAGCGAATTTGTTGCCAATAAATATTATGAAAATCATTTCCGGTATTATTTTTATCAGTATTGGCCTAATTACGTTATTTTTAAATAAAAAGGGTAAAACTAAAAAGAAAAATTATTCTTACGGGGCTTTTGCCTCTGCTTTTTTGTTAATCTTTTTTACTGAATGGGGAGACAAGACGCAAATCGCTACGTTTCTTTTTGCCTCTAAATATAATGGCTGGCTGGTTTTTATTGGCGTACTTATGGCCCTAAGCTTGTTATCGCTATTGGTAATATACTTAGGCAATAAAATTAACTCTAAAATAAATTATAAAATTATAAAAACGGTTTCCGGGATAATTTTTATTTTATTAGGATTGTTCTGTTTTATATAATTGTTTTTTCGGTTCAGCAACAGTTTCTCGGCGAGAGGACGGCGGAAATAAGGCTCATTTGGGCCAAATGAGCCTTATGAGGATGAGCAAATGACCCAGGAATAATAGGTTAAAAATAACCGACATTTGGGCCTAATGGCGGTTATAGGGATAGTCCTGGTTAGCCCGTGATAATAGCCCAGAAATAGAATTTCAGGGCTATGGGGAACCTAACCCATTTAAATGGGTTTAAAATAGTTAGCCCCACGATTCTATCGCTGGGGGCTTTACCGCAAAACAAAATAAATAATTTTTTAATTTTTAATTTTTACATTTTAAATTTAAAACTATGTGCGGTGGGGCGGGCTTTAAAATTAAAAATATTCCCGAAGAAGAGTTGAAGAAACATTATTCTTCGCAGTTGGTTAAGAGATTTAAGACAACTGGCCGGATAGAATCTTTTTTTTGGTATAAAGACGCGGTTTTGCCGGTACAGTCAGGGGATAAAACACAACTGCTAACCTGGGGTAATAAAGATGATGATGTCAGACTGCCGAAGACGGGCTGGGCCAAAGAAGAATCCTTGCGCGAAGGCAAGTGGAATTATATGCATCCAAAATTAGTGGAGATTCCCATTGATGCCGGTTATGAAAAAAAGACCTGGTTTAATATGCCCCGGGGAACGAAAGGAGTGGTGGTTAAGCGCGATAGCAATGAAAGAGTTTATATGGTTACCAAAGATGCCAGCGAAGAATACAGACAGCAAACCGGACATGGCCGGGAGCCAGTAGGGGAGAAGGAAAATTACGCACATGAATTGGGAAAGATGGATAAGTTGCTTTAAATTATGCAGCTTATTATAAAGCTAAAAGCATGGTTGGTCCTTAGTAAAAGTTGACACATTGAAAAAAATGCTTTTAAATGAAATATCTTTGCTCTTTGTTGTCAAAATTTAGTTTTATAATAAAAACAATTATCTAAATACATAAGAGAGAGGGTGTGAAAATGGTTAAAAAAATTCGGGAGAGAACGCAAGGCCATTGGGAAGTAAGAATTGAAAGGATTGAGATTAAGAGTTTGGGAGCGGAAATTCCGATTTTAGTTTTTTCTTTATTTACTGGCGACGGTCAGGAAGTGCGTATTTCCGCTTTCCCTCACCTGGGGAGATTTACATTTGAACCCAAAAAAGTTGACGATTCAGTAGATGAGATATGCGACTTGCCAGAAATTAGAAAGCGGTTACTGCCATTGGGCTTAACTCCGCCCTGGTATCTTCACGGGGTTGCGCAAAACATAATATCAACTTTGAATTTAATTGAGAATAATCAGGGCAGAGAATTTTTAAGCGCCTGCAGGGAATTGGAAATTTCCTGGCGTAAAGCCTATACATAATGATAAAAAGGAAGTAGACCCTAACAGGCCATATTTCTATTAAGAATTGTGGCCTTTTTTATATGCAAAAATTTGATTTTGACAACAGTTTTTTAATATGGTAATTATAAAGGCAAGGATTAAAGTTAAATTATAAATATGGCAGATAAAAAAACCAGCCAAGATGTCGGTTATACTCCGGTTGGTAAGCCAGGCAGACAATGCCAAAATTGTATTAATTATGTTAAGGAAGGTGATACTTACGGTGAATGTATGGGACACAAAGTAGTAGCCATTGGTAGTTGCAATTATTTTGAGGCAAAGTAAAAAATTATAGTATAATTAGTGGAATAACTATTTTAAGTATTTAATATTAGTTATTTTTTTATTCTTGACTTTCGTAATTTGTTCGTGTATAATAATAGGTAATTGTGGATAAGTTAATATTAATAAATAAATATAAATATATGGGAACTAATTTAACAAAAAGACAAAGACAAATATTGGATTTTATTACTGATTTTATTCATAGTCAAGGTTATGCTCCCAGCTTGCGGGAAATCGGGAAGAATTTTAAATTATCAAGCCCGGCCACGATTCACGTCCATATTGATAATCTAAAAGAGAAAGGATTTTTAAAAACCGCTTATAATGAAGCCAGGTCTATAGAATTAGTGCCGACTGAAGTTAACTGGGCCCAAGCGCTGGAGCTGCCTTTAGCTGGATTAATTACGGCCGGGAAGCCGATTGAAGCGATTGAAGAAAAAGAAACTATTGCTATTCCGGCTGATTTTGTTGCTGATAAAGCCAATAGCTATGTTTTAAGAGTTAAGGGCGAATCTATGATTGAAGAGGGTATATTGGACGGGGATTATATAATCGTGGACCGAAATCCTTCTCCTCATAACGGTGATGTGGTCGTGGCTTTACTGAATAATACTTATGCTACTTTAAAGAAGTTTTACCGGGAAGCAAGTCGGATAAGATTACAGCCGGCTAATGTTAAAATGAAGCCAATTTATACTAAAGATCCATTAATTCAAGGAATAGTTAGGGGAGTGATCAGAAAGTTTGCCTAAGTTATCCACAATAATATTTATTAATTAGCAATAAAAAAGGCTTTTTTAGCCTTTTTTGTTTAATATTAGGTAAATTAATAATAAGTAGAAAATATTAATAATTATTGACAAAGTATTTTAAACATGGTAATTTTAAAATAGACCAATGGTCTAGACTATAAGTCTAGACTTATAGTCAATTTATAATATGTAAGATTAAATGACAAACACAATAAATTTAGAAAAAAAGGAAATAAAGCAGGATAAAATTATTAATGTGGCTCAAACTCTTTTTTATCAAAAAGGCTATGAGAGAACTTCGGTTAATGAAATTATTAAAAAAATAGATATTGCCAAAGGCACTTTTTATCATTATTTTAATTCCAAAGAAGATTTACTGGATAAAATGGTAGGTAAAATTGTCGCCGGAGTTATGATTCCGTTAAAAATAAAATTGCACAATAAAAATTTAAATGCCATTGATAAACTAAAATATTTCTTCCAGCAGTGGACAATTTTTAAGATTAAAAATATTGAATTTTTCCAATTACTGGTTAGAATAATGTATAAAAAGGAAAATTTACTGTTGCGCCATAAAATGCAGCAGAATTCTTTAAAGAAAATGGCGCCTTTTATTTCTGAAATTATAAAACAAGGGCAAAAAGAAGGTTTATTCTCAGTGGGCAATCCCCAAGAGACAGCGGAAATAATTATGTATTTAAGTAAGAATATTGCCGATAATATGGGCCCTAAATTAGCTAAGGGGAAATTGAATACTAAAATAATAAATGAATTGATAGATAAGTCAAGGGCTTATGAACAGGCCATAATTAAATTACTTGGCATTGAGGATAAGTCGGTTAATTTGTTTGATTTTGACCAATTAGAAAAAAACATTTTGAAAAAAATAAAAGACAATCAGTTAAATGTCTAAGTTTTAATATTATTTCTTTATGAATAAAAATATTTTCATCATTGAAGCCGAAATAAATATGTCTTTAGCCCTGGAGACTCAATTCAGAGTGCTTGGCATGACTGTAAATACTTGCTGTGGTTTGGAGCAGATAGAGGAAATAGTAAAGCAGTTAAAGTTAAGCGCAATTGATTATATTATTTTTAATATTGATTTACCGCAAACAAATGGCCTGGCCTTGCTGGAAGAAATTAAGTCCGACCAGGATATAAACTCAATTCCAATTTTTGTATTTACTGATGAAAATGGGGAAAAAATTAAAAAACAATGCCAACAATTAGGTGCGGATTATTATTTTCTTAAAAATGAATTTAACATAGAAGAGTTTGCCAGTAAAGTTAATAAAATAATAACAAATAGAGAAAAAATAAAGCTTAAATAAAAATAATTTCTAATTATAAATATATGAAACATAAAAAAATTATTATTAGCTTGATCATATTAATAATCGGCGGGGCCGTGATTATCTATTTAATGGCGGGTCAAAAAGATAATACGGTTTATACGACCGAAGCGGTAAAGCGCGGCCAACTTATTCAAACAGTCAGTGAAACCGGCATGGTTAAATCAGCCAATGAGATTAATTTAAGTTTTTTGAATACCGGCAAGATCGAAAAAATGTATGTCAATATCGGCGATAAGGTCAAAAAGGAGGATTTGTTGGCCGAATTGGATTATAGTAGTTTAACTATAAGCAAGGAGGAGGCCCAGGCTAATTTGGATGTAGCTCAGGCCAATTTAAATAAATTGCTGGCCGGGGCCACCGCCGAAGAAATCGCCGTGACTGAAGCTGGCGCGGAGCAAGCCAAGGCTGCTTACGAGGCGGCTGAAAAAGAATTAGATAAAAATAAATTAAAAGTAAGCGAAGATATCGCTCAAGCGGAAAAAACATTAAATGACCTGGAATTGAAAACCGAAAATGATGTTACTACTTATGAGCAGGCTGTCACGGCCGCTGAAACCAGTTTAATTAATACAAAAGCTACTTACCAAAGGTCAATTGATAATTATAAAGAAACCGCTTTAATTACTATAGACGATAATTTAGCTAAGACCAATACTGCCCTTGATACTATTGATCGGACAATTAATGATGAAGATGGCGAAGACAATATTAGTATAGAAAATTTAATTTATTTAGCTAATACCAAAAATACTTACGATGGAGCTTTGATACTCTTAGCTACTGCCAATAGCAGTTTAGCTGCGGCTAAAGCAGATAATAATGACAACGCTGTCCAGGCAGTTAGCGATGCTTTATCGGTTTTAAATAAAGTGTTTGCTTCATTGCAAAATTGTTATAATGCTTTAGAAAATAGCGTAACTTCTTCTACTTTTACCCAATCAGAGCTGGATATTTTAAAAACAAGTATTAGCGCTCAGCAAACGCTTATCGGTACAGCTATCTCTTCGGTCCAGTCGGCCAAGCAGAATTTAGACGATGCTGTTTTAAATTACGATACAAACATTTCCACATCCGAAGATAATTTAGCCAAAGCCCGGACTGCTTATGACAATGCCTTGATCAATGCTCGTAACGGTTTGGCCACGGCTAAACTTTTCGGTGAGCAGCAGATTACGGCCGCGGAATCGAAAGTAAGCGCGGCTCTAGAGGCCTGGCAAGTAGCCCAAACCCAATTAAATAAAATAATTGCTTCGGCCAATAAGCATGACATCGCTCTATATCAAGCAAGGGTCAGGCAAGCCATAGCTTCCTTAGATGCTATAAACAAGCAGATAGACAATAGCGTGATTAAAGCTTCTATTAGCGGAACAATCACCAAAGCAGAGTATGAAGTCGGAGAGCAGGTAATGGCTGGCCAACCGGTTATTTCCATGTTAGGAGAGAATAATTTTGAAATTGAAGTTGATATCTCTGAAGCTGATATTGCTAAAGTTAAAAATGGCAATTCCGCAGAAGTTACCCTAGATGCTTTTGGCGATGATATAAAATTTCAGGGGCAAGTATATTTTATAGAACCAGCGGAGACAGTTATTCAGGATGTTATTTATTATAAAGTAAAAATTAATTTCGACCCGAAAGAAGAAGCAGTTAAATCCGGTATGACCGCCAATGTCATTATTACTACTGCCCAAAAGGATAATATTTTAATAGTGCCTTCCCGGGCAATAGTGGAGAAGAACGGCGGGGATAAATATGCCAGGGTTTTGGTTGATGGTCAAGTAACGGAAAAACTTATTGTTGTCGGCCTACGCGGCGATGAAGGCATGGCAGAGGTTGTCTCCGGAGTTAAAGAAGGCCAGGAAGTAATTACTTATATTAAGGAAGATTAAAGTTTAATCTATTTTCTTTATGTTAATTAGCATTAGTGGCTTAAAAAAAGAATATACGACCGGCGAAGTCGTGACCAAGGTGTTGCACGGCTTATCTTTTGGTATTGATAAAGGGGAATTTGTGGCTGTCATGGGCCCTTCTGGCTCGGGTAAATCAACTTTAATGCATATTTTAGGTTTACTTGAGAGGGCAACTAGTGGCCAATATGAATTTGCTGGCCGGAACGTAGCTCGTATAGATGACAACGAATTAGCTCGTTTGCGCAACGAGGAAATCGGATTTGTTTTTCAGGCTTTCAATTTACTGCCGCGAACAACAGTTTTGGAAAATACCAAATTACCGCTGATTTACGCAAAAGATAAAGAGAGGGTTGATGAACGGGCAAAAAAAGTATTAGCCGATGTCGGGCTAGAGCATAGATTGGATTATTATACGAATCAGTTATCAGGCGGGGAAAAACAAAGAGTAGCTATTGCCCGAGCCTTAATAAATGAGCCGTCGGTAATATTTGCCGATGAGCCTACTGGTAATTTAGATTCAAAATCAGGGGTGCAAATCATGGAGATATTACAAAAGCTTAACCAGAAAGGCAACACTATTATTTTAGTTACCCACGAAACTTATACTTCAGAACATGCGCAAAGAATAATTGAAATAAAAGACGGATTAATTGTTAATGATTTTCAGGTTAAACACCGTCGGATAGCTCGTGATGGTGAATTATTAAAATAGGTCTATGATTAATCGCTTTAAACAATGTGTTAGAGTTTCTGTAATCGCCCTTCTTGCTAATAAAGTAAGAAGTTTTTTAACCATGTTGGGAATTATTATTGGGGTCGGGGCGGTTATTGTAATTATGGCAGTTGGGGCCGGAGCCCAAAGCTTAATTTTAGCGCAAGTCGCGAGTTTAGGGACGAATTTAATCGGAGTTTTGCCCGGGAAGGCAGATAATGAAGGGCCGCCGGCATCGGCCATGGGCATTGTTATTACCACTTTAACCTATGACGATGTTCTGGCTTTACGCAAGAAAAAAAATGTACCAAATATTATTGAAGTCGTGGGCTATACCAAGGGCATCGGTACTGTCAGCTGGGATTCTCATTCTTATGACACTAATTTAAGCGGTTGCACTGTTGGTTATATGGAAGTGGAAGGGGGAGAATTGGACCGAGGCCGTTTTTTTACAGAAGACGAGGAAAGAAGTATGGCTAGGGTGGCGGTATTGGGGAGTACTGTTAAAAATGAGCTTTTCGGCCCTTCAGAAGCGGTTGGTCAGCGAATTAAAATAAAAAAGCATACCTTTGAAGTGATTGGCGTGCAGAAAGAGAGAGGCACAGTCGCTTTTCAGGACTATGACGACCAGGTATTTTTGCCGCTTAAAACCATGCAAAAATTAATTGCCGGCGTAAATCATTTAGCCATGATTAGAGCTAAAATTGACAGCGAGGTGAATGTCGAGCAAGCCATTAATGATGTGGCCTTAACTTTGCGGGATCAGCACAATATTGATGACCCGACTGGCGACAGCGACGATTTCACAGTCCGTAGCGCCGCTCAGGCCCTGGATATGATAACAACAGTAACTGATGCTTTGCGTTATTTTCTGGCTGCTATGGCCGCTTTATCTTTAATCGTGGGTGGGATTGGCATTATGAATATTATGTTGGTTAGCGTTAATGAACGTACTCGCGAGATTGGCTTGCGCAAGGCCGTGGGAGCTAATAATTTTAATATTATGAGCCAATTTTTAATGGAAGCGGTTACAGTAACAATTATTGGAGGAATAGTGGGTATAATTGGCGGGGCATTAATATCTTATATTATTTCGGTTGGGGCCAATTTTTTGGGTTATGACTGGGCTTTTGTGGTTTCGTTTTTGTCAATAATTTTAGCAGTCGGCGTGTCTATGCTGATTGGCTTAATTTTTGGATTGTATCCTGCCCGCAAAGCCAGCAAGCTCGAGCCCATTCAAGCGCTAAGATATGAATAATAAATTGTGGATTAAGTCCTTTTGTCTGCGCATATAAATTTAATAATTATGCGAATAATATCAACAATTCAAATAGCCCTACATGCTATGAATGCCAATAAGGCAAGAACAGGCTTGACCGTTCTGGGCATGGTGATCGGCATTTCATCGGTAATAATTGTATTTTCCGCAGGCGAGGGGATCAATAGTTTGATTATGGGACAAATCGAATCCTTCGGTGGCTCGGATATGATAGAGACGGAAATTAAAGTTCCTAGTACTAAAAAAGGGGCGGCCGCAGAAACACAGTCAGCTACGAATTTAGTCATGGGAGTACAAGTTACAACCTTGACTATGGATGACATGGAAGATATTAATAATTTGCCCAATATTAAAACCAGTTATGCGGGCATAATGGGGCAAGAACAAGTAAGTTATGGCAATGAGCTTAAAAAAGCCATGTTGCTTGGTGTGAGTTCAGACTTTATTGAGATTGATCAAAGCGAAATTGATTATGGCCGATTTTTTTCTGATGCAGAAGATAAATCCTTGGCTTCAGTGGCAGTCCTCGGTCGTAAAATTAAAGAAAATTTATTCGGCGATAGTGATCCTATTGGCAAATCTATCAAGATTCGTAAAAAGAAATTTAGAGTAATAGGCATTTTAAAAGAGCGAGGCGCAGTCATGTCTATTGATTTTGATGATTTTGTTTATTTACCGGTCAGAACCATGCAAAAGAGGATAATGGGCATTAATCACGTTACTTATATGATGCATCAAGTCAAAGATACAAAATTTATTGATGAAACTCAAGAACAAATCCGTTATTTACTAAGGGAAAATCATGATTTGCCGCAGCCCGAAGGGCCGACCAGCTGGATGGGCGCCCAAAAAGATGATTTTCACGTAGTTTCCATGACCGAATCAATGGAGATAATGGAAACTGTTACCGGCGCCATAACCTTATTACTTTTGGCTATCGTGGCGATATCATTGGTTGTCGGCGGGGTAGGCATTTTAAATATTATGTATGTAGTAGTGATCGAGCGCACCCATGAGATTGGGTTACGCAAGGCCGTGGGGGCGCGTTATTATGATATTATGCTGCAATTTTTAATAGAAGCTGTTTTAATAACCATTGCTGGAGGAATTATAGGTATTATTTTTGGCATATCTATATCGTATTTAATTTCTTTTGGTGCCAGTTCTTATGGATTGGATTGGCATTTTTCTGTTCCCATTAAGGGCTTAATTACCGCCGTGGGCTTTTCTACTTTTTTTGGCATTTTATTCGGAGTATATCCTGCCCGCAAAGCGGCCCGGCTTGATCCAGTTGAAGCTTTAAGAGCTGAGTAAATATAATTTTAATTAATAACTGCCTTGTCTAAATAGGCAGTTATTGTTATAATTAACTATGTTTTTACTCTATTTATAAGTGTTCAGCTATGTTTAAATTATCAAAATCAAGAGATATTGATTTTGCCCACATATTTAAAAGGTTGATAAATATTTACGACGAGATTCCCCAGGTAAAGAGAAGAAGGAAGAGAAAAAGAGTTTTTAAATTTTTAAAATATTTTAGTGTTAGTATTATTATTTTATTTTTATTTTTAGTTATTTTTCTTTCTGCCCATTTTCTTAATATCAAGTTAATTTATCAAAACGCTATTGCTGGCAAAGAAGAGGCCGAGCGGGCCGTGGCC
>CAZXKB010000037.1:0-3113 GCA_964641285.1 uncultured Gammaproteobacteria bacterium
CCCAATTTATACGTTGTTGTATGACGAGAAGAATGTTAATAAATATTTTAAAGGCCGTCAGATAGAAAGCTCAGTTATTCAAAAATTACCCGGAGGGGTAAAGCATTATCAATGGTATATGCCATTTATGCCTATGGCAGTGGAATTCTTTGATTTGCATTCATATGATGTGGTAATTTCCGATGCTAGCGCTTTTGCTAAAGGTGTTATTACATCTCCTGAAACGCTGCATATTTGCTATTGCCATACTCCCACCCGCTATATCTGGGATTATACCCACCAGTATATTAATGAACTTCCCTATAATAAGTATTTTAAAAAAGTTATTTCATTAGTTTTAAATTATATTCGCATTTGGGACAAGGCCGCAGCTGACCGAGTCGATATTTTTATTGCTAATTCAAAAACGGTTAAAATAAGAATAGCTAAATATTATAAGCGTAAGGCTGTTGTAATTTATACACCAGTTGAGCTAGGTCTTTTTCAAGTGGCGGAAAATGTCGGAGATTATTTTTTAATTGGCGGACGGTTAGCGCCCTACAAGCGGGTTGATATAGTAATTGAAGCATTCCGGGAATTGGGTCTGCCCTTAAAAGTATTCGGCGACGGCGTTGATTTAAACCGTTTGAAAAAAATAGCTGCCGGCAGTCATCAGATTGAATTTTTAGGCCGGATTAGCGAAGAGGAAAAGGCGGATGTTTATAGTCACTGCCAAGCATTTATTAATCCCCAGGAAGAGGATTTTGGTATTACCGCTATTGAGGCCATGGCTTGCGGCCGGCCGGTGATTGCTTTCCGGAAAGGCGGAGCAACAGAAACAGTAATTGAAGGGGTAAACGGCACTTTTTTTGACGAGCAAACGGTGGTTGCTTTAAAGGAGGTAGTTAGAAATTTTACCAGCGATCGATATAGCCCGCAAAAAATTCGGGAAACCGCGAAAAAATATTCAAGAGCAAAATTTAAAAAGAATATTAAAGATTTTATTGAGGAGGAGTATAGGAAATTTTATGAAGATTGGCATTGACATTCGGACATTAATGGATACTCATTATAGCGGAGTGTCAGAATATACTTTAAATTTGCTGGAGGCGATTTTTAAGCTGGATAAGAAAAATGAATATAAATTATTTTATAATTCCGGCAAAGATGTCAGCAAGCAAATTCCGCAGTTTGCTTATGACAATGTTACGGTTATCAGTACTCGTTATCCGAATAAAATATTCAACAATTTAATGCAAAGGATATGGCATAGGCCGAAAATTGACCAGCTTTTGGGAGTTGATCTTTTTTTTATGCCTAATATCGGTTTTATTTCTTTGTCTTCTCGTTGTAAAAAAGTAATAACTATTCATGACTTGTCCTATTGGCGCTATCCGGAGTTTTTTTCGATCAAGAGAATATTATGGCATAAGTTAATCGGGGTAAAGAAATTACTTCGTAATTTTGATATGGTGGCGGCGGTCAGCGAAAATACAAAAAATGATATCCTGGAATTAAGTCATATTCCTCTGGAAAAAGTGCGGGTAATTTATTCAGGTTTAGGAGAGCAATATCATCAAATCACAAATGACATAGAGAAGAGGAATTTAGCATTAATCCAGAGAAAATATCAATTACCCCAGAAGTTTATTTTATATTTGAGCACTATTGAACCGCGAAAAAATGTCAGCGGCATTATTAGGGCATTTGACCAGTTTATTTTAGAGAATGCGGATATGAAAGATTCTGGCTTAGTTATTGCCGGCGCTCGGGGCTGGAAAAGCGGGGAGGTGTTTAAGAATTGGCAGGCATCCCGCTTTAAGGCCAAGATTAAATTTTTAGGCTACGTAGATCAAAGTGATAAAGTTTATTTATACAATTTAGCCTCACTTTTTATTTACCCTTCTTTTTACGAAGGCTTTGGCTTCCCCCCCCTGGAGGCAATGGCTTGCGGCTGTCCGGTAATTACCAGCACAGTATCTAGTTTGCCCGAAATAGCAGGCCAGGCGGCCTTGATGGTTAATCCAGATAATATCAGTGAAATTGCGCAAGCTATATTTTTAATTATGACAGATATCCAACTAAGAAATAATATAATTAAAAAAGCCTTAGAAACGGTTCAAAAATTCAGATGGGAAAAGACAGCCCAGGATTATTTACAGCTTTTTAAAAGATTAGACATTTTATAATGTTTTTGTTAAGATAAAATAAGTTATTAACTAAAAAAGTGAATGTTGACAAAATCGTTAGAAGTGATAATTTTTAAATAACTAATTAATATAATTTAAACTTAAGTATAAATTTATGGAAGAGACAAAATCAACTATGAAGATTTCTTTAAAATCAAAAGGGGGAGAGGATACAGGCAAGCATGCTTCAACCAAGGGCCTAGATATTATTATTGCAGGCTCTATCGCTCTAATATTCTTTTTATGCCCGTTATTTTTCACCGGTTTAGCCGCACAAGGCATTGGTTTTGAAAAAATGATTCTGTTTTATTTTCTAGTTTTAATCGGCATCGTAGCCTGGGTAACCAGAGGAGTTATAGTCGGTGAGTTAAATTTAAAGAGAACGCCATTAGATTGGCCAATTTTAACTATTGTCGCTATTTTTGTTGTTTCTACCATTCTATCGGTTAGCGGCAAAGATAGTTTGGTCGGCGCATACGGCAACTCAGCCAAGAGTTTAGTCGCAGTGGTTGTTTTTGTACTTTTTTATTATTTGGTGGTCAATAATATTAATGTGGCTAGAATTAAATTAATGTTTTGGTCATTAGTGGCCTCAACTTCTTTGGTGGCAGTTTATTCACTGCTTCAGTTAAGGGGTATTTATCTTTTGCCCATGGATTTTACGCATTCCCCAAGTTTTAACCCCCTAGGCTCATTGTCCGGCTTAACTATGTTTTTAGTTATTGTTCTGCCCTTGCTGGTTATCGGAGCGGCGCAGACCAAAGAAATATGCCCTACGTTGAAAAAGACAGTATTAATCATACTAAAGTTCGTATTAGGATTGGTTATTCTTGCCAGTTTAATTGTATTGGCCTTACTAAATGGTTTTACTTTTTGGCCGATAGCCATTGTAAGTATGGTTATAGTTTTGATGTTTTTCCTGGCTAAAATTATTAAAATCAGCAA
>CAZXKB010000038.1:0-2152 GCA_964641285.1 uncultured Gammaproteobacteria bacterium
TTGTAAAACACAAAAAATTATTATGATCATTAATAAGCACGGAGGATTCGTATAATAAATAATACATAATAAGCCGGGTTTTGTTAAATAAATTTTAAATTGGCGCCTCCTTGCAATATCTCATAAACTACCAAAAATGACTATTTTTGTCAACCGCACCGGCCTTAATCAGCTTTTTTGGGAAACATGCCTTTTTTAATAAAACCCATTAGGAAAAGAATAGCGAAAAGTATAATTAAAACTATAATTAACATCCCTGCGCTGGGTCGGGCTAATGCTAACGGCCTATCTTCACCCCCCAGCTCTTGGGCGGCTTTAATCCCGGCATCCAGCTGGGCAATAAGCGGTTCACTCGCCGCGGCCAAAGCGGCTTTAACTTTGACTGGGTTTTCATAAAAACCCTGTTCATCATAATCACTGCCTATTCCGGCTCCTAAAACGAAGGGCAGAATTTTTATCTCTTTCTTAACCGTCTTTATGGCTCTAATTTCTAAATCCACATTAGAAATAACTGGCTCATTATTATTTGATTTTATTACGGTGGCGCTAGTATATACTCCAGGCGCTAGAGAATCGTCAACTTTTACTAAATACTCCGTAGAAACAAATTCTCCTGGCGCAATATCCTTTATTTCCCACTGTTTAACTGTTTCCCGGCCGCCGCTAAAAGTTAAGCCGGTGGCTAAAGATTCTGTTAAGCTTACTCCGTAAGCTGTTAAATCGCCGTTATTGGTTATAATCAACTTATACAAAACTTCATCGCCCGGATAAGCAAACTTGTTTCTAACAATTTTCCCCACTACTAATTGCGGAGTTCCTTCTTCGCCCAGCACATCTACTTCCTCATAGCCGGTATTTTCCGCTTTAATTTTGGAAGAAGCTACGGCGGACATATACATTTCCGTTTCTTGGTCAAAGCCTTCTACAATCGCTTCATTAATATAGATACCGCTGGTAATATTTCCGTTTATTTCTATAGTATAATCAATGACAATCTCCTCGCCGTCATAAACCGTTTCTAAATCCCAAAAATTTCTGTTTAATTCATTTTCTCCGGACTCATCCGTCATCACATCAACCACTAAAACATCGTAAAGCGGAACGCTGCCGGTATTTTTAATAATAATCTGATAATTTACCCTATCTCCGTGGTGGACAACTCCTTCCGCGTCATTGGTCTTTACAATCATCAAATTAGGCAGCCCTGAACTCATAGCTATCTTAAACTTATCCTTTCTTCTTCCTCCGTCAACAGTAACGGTTCCCCCGGATGAATTGTTGCCATTATCGCGGTCATTACCTTCGGAGGCAATCGTAACGGTATTGGGCGATTGATTTTTCCCAAAAGGAATTTTGTCCTTAACCTGAACCGTATAACTGATACTGCCCTGGCTATTAGGCGGCAGTTGGCCAAGGTCAAATTGCATAGTTCCGTTATTTTCCGTCCCTTCGCCGTTTTCCGCTACATTAAAAAAGGCTTCATTAAAATCGTCTATTATTTTAACATTATTAGCTATGCCGTCGCCGTTATTGCCGAAAAGAAAACTGTAAGTAATAAAATGCCCTCTCTTAAGCGGATCATAATGCGGGCTGATTGATTCGGTAACCCAAAGATCCGGTTGACCAAAAGCTAAATTACCCTGCCAGTCGCCAAAGACGTTAACCATGCTAAATTCCCAATCATCTCCGGTAAAATTGGAATTAATAAAATTTAATAAACAGTTTTGAACATAAATATCTCCGGTGTCTATTATAGCTCCGTCCTGACCATGCAAAATAGCGTTATCGCCCGTATTAGCCGATATTTCAATATTATTTGTCGTTGAAGCCGAATTGTTATTATTTACCTCCAACTGGGCAAAAGCCTTTGAAAATATATTATTATTGAAAAAATCATTATAGATAGTTACTCCGTCTTCGTCTTCATAGTATGAGTAATTATCGGGCAAACCCTGGACTATACCTTCCCAATTGCCAAAAAGATTAATTACCGACAGTTGCCATTTATTACCGGTAAAATTAATGTTTACTAAATTTAAAGCTTTGGTTTCTGTCCAGACATCACCGGTATTAATGGTCGTGGTGCCAATAGTATCTGATATTTCATTAGAACCGGTATTTGCCTGAATATCAATGTTATTCAAAACATCAG
>CAZXKB010000039.1:0-2536 GCA_964641285.1 uncultured Gammaproteobacteria bacterium
AAGATATTAAAATAAAAATCAAATACGGTGTTTCTAAAAGCGTGTAACTAAATTCGTGCCTGGTTACACCTTTTTAATAATAATTTATTTAATATTAGGTAAAAATTTAATAACTTCGCATATAACTTGTTATATGAAATAATAAAAAATTATTCTTTTGCCCTATCGGGCAAAATTTAATCGGGGTAATTTTATTTTTATTAATCTAAACAATAAACCTATGAAAAAATGTCCATTTTGTGCCGAAGAAATAAAAGACGAAGCAATTGTTTGCAAACATTGTGGGAAAACCTTATCTATTGAAGATAAGATAATGAAAGAAGAAAAGGCAAGGCAAAAAGCAAAAAAAGAAATACAAAAAGAAAAAGAAAAAAGAATATCAAAAAATGTTAATAGACTAATACGAAATTTAATAATAGCGGGATTTATTTTCTTCGGTTTTATTGGCCTAACATTCTTAGTAGACTATTTAACCAGCCGACCATCTCCTAATAATAATCCCCCTGCTCCTGCAGTCCAGACATCAACAAAATATAAAGTGGATGAAAAAGATTTAAAAATTATCATTGGCAGTATTCCTGATGCAGAATTTGGCAGTCTTGATGTTGAGATGCTGGATATAAGATATGCCCTGCAAAGAGTTACGGATAAACCAATTTATAATCTTCCTTTTTATGCAATGAAAGACCCCAAAAGTGATGGGTATATTGGAGTCATAGTTGGATCAACTGGCAAAGCATTATTTTTAGTTACACCCGAAGCTCTCAATGAGACAGAAAGGGCAAATATAGAAAAATCCATAAAAGCTATAAATGGAACTGCCAAAACATTTAACAACAATTTACAACTTGCTGGGAAAGATTATGATCCTTTTGACGTTCTTAATTTAATTGAAAAATAACATTCATTAAAAAATAAAATTACCCCGATTAAATTATTCGCCTATCGGCGAATAAGAAGAATCTTTTATTACATCATATAACACGGCGTATCTGGCTCGCGAGCTAAAAAATTATGAAAACAATTAAGGTAAAAAGAATTATTGATGGAGACACGTTTGTATGTGAAGACGAAATACATTATCGTCTCTCTGGCGTTGACGCTCCTGAGGCTAACCGAGCTGGAGATTACAAAGCGACCAAAGCTTTGAAGCAATTAATTCTTGGGAAAGAATTAGAAATAATCAGAGTACAACCAAATCCTTCTCACGGTCGGCCAGTCGTTGAAGTTAAGGTTGTTGGTAATAACAAAAGCGTCAATCAAGAGATGAATAATATTTTAAGCGGTATTTATTAATTGTTTTCAAAATTTTTTGCACGCTCACGCAAATTCGGTTTTCATTTTCTGCTAGTTCCGCAACAGGCGGAATAATTATAGCAGAAATTTCAAACCGAACTTCAGATATCCCGATATGTTATGTGACATATTTTTATAAAAAGTTATTTTTAATTTATAATTAGCACCATGGAATACTATTTGTCTTCTTACAAAATCGGCGGAGAAAAAGAAGTTCAACAACTCAAGGATTTAATCCCTCCCAACAGGAGAACTGCATACATTTCCAATGCTCTTGATTTTTCTGATGATCCCGAAAGAAGGAGACAAAGTGAGCAAGCTGACATCGATCAGCTTGAATCAGTCGGCTTGGAAGTAGAGCATTTTGACCTTAGAAAATATTTTGACCAGCCCGAAAAGTTAGAGGATGATTTAAGACAGTACGGGGTAATTTGGATAAGGGGTGGAAATGTATTTGTTCTCAGACAGGCGATGAAACTCAGCAGGTTTGATAATGTTCTTAGGAAGTTTGCGAGTGAGGATAACGCCGTTTTGTACGGTGGTTATAGTGCTGGTGTTTGCGTTCTTGCCCCGAGTCTAAAGGGGCTGGAGTTAGTGGATGATACGACAAAACGTCCTTATCCCCAACAACAAGAGTTAGTATGGGAGGGATTAAATCTGATCGATTATGCGGTAGTTCCACATTACCAATCTGATCATCCTGAAACAGAATTAGTTAATAGAGTTGTTGAACAGTACGAGGAAGACGGAACGCCGTTTAGAACATTAAGCGACGGCCAAGTGATAATAATAAAAAAGGATAAATAATTTTTTTTGTAAAAATACGCTAAGGCCCCGTTGCACTCTCACTTCGTTCGGGTCACATAACACGGTATATCTGGCTTGCTCGTTGCACTTCGCTCGACCCATATTGCTTCCTCAATTTGTAGTTAAGTGTTAAAATTGTACTACAAGTTTCGGAATCAACATCAGATATACCGAAACGTTATGCAAAATATGGTTTATTTGAAAATATAATTTGCGGAATGAGGAGGTAGAAAATCGCGGTATCATACAGGCTTTTCGGCGAAACGTCCAAAGCCATCGGGAATAGGCCCCTGCGACCTTGCCTCTACCCCTCATTTCGCAAAACCTATTTTGAAACAAAATAAACCAAACATCATATAACACGGGATATCTGGTTCCCTCCAAGGACGGGCAGGCGCAAGCTAAATAAATTATTATTGTTCTTTAATATTAA
>CAZXKB010000040.1:0-2766 GCA_964641285.1 uncultured Gammaproteobacteria bacterium
AAATTGGGGCCTGGGGAAATAAATCAGCTAAAGCTTGCAGAACTTTTTCCGCTCCTCCGTCCTGGGCTAAATGATCATGAACTAAGGCTACATTCATAAAATTGTAAAAAGTAAACAGTTAATTGTTAATATTATTCCACCTTCCTCCCTCTGATTACGGCCAAGGGAGTACGCGAGAGGATGGCTAAATCAAGAAGTAATGACCAATTTTCAATATAATAAGTATCTAATTTTACTTCTTCTTCAAAAGTTAAATCACTGCGGCCGGAAATCTGCGCCATACCAGTCATGCCTGGTTTTATGGTTAATACTTTTTTATGATGGTGTTCATATTTGGCAACTTCTTCAGGTAAATGGGGTCTGGGACCGACTAAACTCATATCCCCCTTTAAGACTAAAAACAATTCAGATAACTCATCAATACTCAAACGCCTTATAATTCTGCCAAAACGGGTTACTCGAGGATCATCTTTTATTTTTACCATTGGTCCATCATCACGTATGTTTTTGCTGGCTAATTCAGTATAACGTAAACTGTCGGTTTTAGGCATCATTGAACGAAATTTAAAATAATGAAATAATTTTCCGCCTTGGCCGACCCGATATAAAGGGCTGTCATCATCGCGGCGGGTAAAAAACACTGGGCCTTTAGAATCCAACTTAATAAAAATTATTGTCAGTAGGATAATGGGGCTAGTAATAAAAATAAACAATAAAGAGCCGACTATATCAAAAATTCGTTTAATAATTCTGCCCCATCCATCCAATGGAGTCTTCTTTACTTCTACGATAGGAATCCCGGCGATTTCTGTTACTTCTGTTTTTAAAACTTTAGCACCAAGTAAATCAGCCGCATATTTAAAGGTTAAATGATGTTCATCGGCAAAATCAAATAATTTTAAAACTTCGGTTTTACTTAAATTCGGATCGCTTTGTATGATTTCATCCACTTTCTTTATTTTAATAAATTCGGATAATTCCTGAGCTGTCTCAATGCTAAAATCCCTAAGGCGCCTAACTACTTCATAACCGGAATTTTTAATACTGGAAAATTCATAAATTAAATTATCAGTAGTTTTGCTGTTGCCCACCAAAATTACTTTATGAACGCCAATATTATATTTAAATAAATGACGCTGTAATAACCTAACTAAACTGCGGGATAAGCTAATATAGATTATGGCCAAAACCCAGCCGAATAAAACAATAAAGCGGGATTCAAACAACTCCCGCTTTAAAAAAATTAATACCACTATTAACATCAATCCGGTGGAACAAGCTAAAATTACCCGGTAAAATTCTTTGATTAATCTTCTTACGCCTTTAATATTATAAAGTCCAGCTAAGGCGAAAATTAATAGCCATAAGACAGCTATTAAAAATAAAACTTTGATATACTCACCTAAGGGTAAATTAAAAATTGCCGGCCTTATTTGGGTGAAGAAATGGGCAAAACGAATATAATAAGCCGTAATACCGGCTAAAACTATCATAATGAAATCCAAAGGAACCAGCAAAAATGAAAAAAAGAGTTCTGATCTCTTCATATATAATATAAAACAATTAAATTTTAATAATATCAAGGTAAGCTATAAGCCGGATTCTGTCCTCTCATCTTTTTATAAAGATGAGAGGGATAGCTATTTATCTAGTCCCGATATTACTATCGGGATCATGCGAGCCACTTTTCCCATTGTTCCACAATGGTTTGCTCTTGCTTCAGGCAGGGTTTACCACGACACCTCTGTCACCAGAGGGCGAAATTTGTAGCTATTTATCTCGAGAATAAATAACATCAAACTACTTTTCACCTTTGACCACTGCATAGCAGCAGCTAGTATAGTCTCTGCGGCACTTTCCCTATTCTAATATTATTAGAACGGTGGGCGTTACCCACTGCCCCTTTCATCCCGCTTAAGCAGGACGGAAGTCCGGACTTTCCTCTTATCTTCTATAGATATAAAGAAAATAAGCAGCTATCCGCTTACCCTGATATTACTAAAATTTAAAGGACTGGTTTAACAATACTATGATATCATTAATTAAGTTAAAAGTCAAGATTAAATAATTTAAATTTTATTTAATATTAGATAAAAAAATATTTAATAAAAACAGTGCTCCAAGCTTAAACTATTTAACAATTTAACAATTTAGCTATAATTTAAAAATTTACTAATTTCATTATTTATGCTTATCCTTTAAATACTCAATCACACCCAAAGTTGACTTATTACCTTTCTGCGGTGGGAACCAGGTCTGTCCAGCCAATAAGGAATAACCTTTATGTTTATTAAAAATTTTTCTTTCTTCTTTTTCCCATAAAGTAAAAACTTCTTCAGCCCGGGTTAGATCAATTTTTTGTTCATAATCAAGCAGAGTTCGGTTAAGATAAAGAAACCCTTTTGGATATTTCTTGCTTATCCGCAAAGTTAATTCCCAATCTTCCCAAAATTTTAGACTTTCGTCCCAGCCGCCTAATCTGACAATCTCATGCCTGCGATGGCACATTGAATTGGTGTCAATCATAATTCGCCGGTGCCATAACCTCTTTAAATCAAAATATCTGCGATTATATGTTATTTCATCCCGCAATTTTTTTTCTTTTCCGTTCTCAATCATAGTCAACCGATAATTCTTTTTACAGAAAATCAAAACTTTATTCTTGTGCTTGATAAAAGCTTTATGCATTGTCTCTAAATACTCCGAATACCAAGCATTATCGCTGTCTAAATAAGCTACCAGTTCACCTTTGGCTTTTTTAAGGCC
>CAZXKB010000041.1:0-5732 GCA_964641285.1 uncultured Gammaproteobacteria bacterium
AGTTTATATTAACACCAATAAATCTATTAATAATTTCTTTTTTATTTCTTTTTGCTAATTTGAAAGCATCCTCTGATATATTCTTCATATATGGATTATACCAAAAATCAACAGCTGAATCAACTGTTGATTTTTATATAAACAATTATTGTAAAGAGTCTTTACCGTTTACTCCATTGCGGGGCTCGTCTCGCTTTCTTTAAACCAGGCTTCTTTCTTTCTTTACGCCTGGCATCTCTGGTTAACCAGCCCTTGACTTTAAGATTCGGTTTCAGTTCTTCGTCTAATTTTACCAAGGCCCTGCTAATACCGTTCCTAACAGCTTCTGCTTGCCCCTTTTTACCGCCGCCTTTAATAATAATAGAAAAATTCAAATCTCTTAAATGGCCTGTTAATTTAAGAGGTTGTCTAAGAATTGATACTTTATCAGGAGTAAAATATTGATTAGCCCGCTGATCGTTAATAACTATTGACCCATTTCCCTTACTATATAATCTAATTCGGGCTACCGCAGACTTTCTTCGGCCAATAATACCAATATAACGACCCTTGAATTTAATTGGCTGTTCGTCAATTTTTGATTCTTTAGTAATTTTATCGTCTTTCATAAATAAAATAATCTTAAGTCTTGTTTCTTATCGCTTATTACTATCTTATAATCAGCCTCTTCATCATCTCTTTTCTGAACTTTACCGGCGGCAGCATATCCCGAACCGCTCGCTTTAAAATTTCTTCCGGATTACTTTTAGCTAAATCATTCATTTTGGTTTCTTTTATCCCCCCTGGGTAACTTGAATAATGGTAATATTTTTTTTGTTCTAATTTTCTGCCTGTAAATTTTAATCTTTTAATATTACTAACCTGAACAATATCTCCGTTGTCTAAATAAGGTAAAAATTCCGGTTTATTTTTACCACGCAAAATAGTAGCAATCTGAGTTGCTAATCTTCCTACAGATTGTTCGGCTGCATCAATTTTATGTAATTGCCTGTTCATATTATAGTAAGCGACTAAAACACTCAGATGCTGAGCGCTTTAGGCGTTCAAAAATTTTTTTACACTAGCTCAATCTGCACCATATCGGCTCCATCGCCTTGTCTAGCTCCTAACTTAACAATCCTGGTATAACCGCCTTTCTTATCTTTATATCTATCTCCTAACACCTCCATAACTTTTTTAACTGCTAATTTCTGGGGTAATATGGTTATTAATTTCCTCCGGCTGGTTAAATCTCCTTTACCAGCAATCGTAATAAGCTTTTCCACCAATGGTTTAACCGTCTTGGCTTTCGTTTCAGTCGTTTTTACTTTTTCATATATTATAATACTTGATGCCAAATTCCTAAGCATCATTTCCCGCGATTCTTTTTTTCTGTCTAAAATTTTTCCTTTTTTTCTATGCCGCATAAAATATTAAATCCTAAATTCTAAACAATATCTAAACTCAAATTATCAAATATTCCGAACTTATAGACCCTTATTGTTTTGATCATTTGAATTTTAAACTGATTTGAATTTTTTTTAGAATTTAGAGCTTAAAATTTAGAGTTTTTAATATCTGTTTAGTTATCTGTTTTTCTAGGCCTTCCTCTTTTCTTTTTGGGCATTTCTTCTATACTTCCTTTATCATTAATTTCTTTTTTTTCTTCAGATTCTTCTTGAATTTTTGTGTCTATTATTTCTGTATCTAATTTTTTATCTTCCTCTTTTTTGTCTTCCTTTAATAGCTTGTCTTTCCCGCTAATTTTCTCGCCATTAGGTAATAAAGCATTATACTGTTCAATTAATATTTTAACTGCTTGATTAAAAGCTTCCTCGGGACTAATAGTGCCATCTGTGGCAATGTCCAATATTAACCGGCCCCAATTGGTCATTTTCCCAACCCGCATATTTTCCGCTTTAACACCGACTGAAATAACCGGAGAAAAAACTGAATCCATCTCAATATAGCCGATTTCCTTTTCTATTTTTTCTCTGTTCTCTATAGCTTCATACCCCATGCCTTGGCTGACAAAAATTTCCATCTGCAAACTGCCGGACATATCCGCAATATGCCCTAAAACTAAATCAGGGTTAGCTATTTCTACCAGGCTATTCTTCTTAATATCAGATGCTTTAACCACGTTCTCGCCGTGAATATCCAATTCCAGCCTTACCACTTCATCACTAAAAACTTTTAACCTTAACTGTTTTATATTCATAATTAACTCTAAAACATCTTCTTTTAAATGAGATATAGTTGTGAATTCATGGTCAACTCCCTTGATTTTTACTCCGACCGGAGCTGCCCCCAATAAAGAAGAAAGTAATACTCGCCGCAAAGAATTTCCTAAAGTAATGCCATAACCAGGATAACAAGGCTCAATAGTTATTTGGCCCTGATTAGATTTTTGTCCTTTTTGGTATTTGATTTTTTTTGGTAGGGCAACAGTTTGCATAAAATATAATACGAATGATACGAATTATATAAGAATGACATTAATCATAATATTTGCTATTTGCGTCATTCTTGCATAATTCGTATTAAATTCGTGTTAAGTTATTTATCTTGAATAATATTCCACTATCATCTGTACGTTAAAATTCGGATTAATAGCTTCCATATTAGGCTGATGTAAAACTTTGGCTGTTAATTCCTTGGTGTCTAAATGCAGCCAGCCAGGTACTTCCTTTTTCTTTAATTTTTCGCTTAAGTTTTTAAATATCTTTGCTTGTTTCTTATTGCTTTTTATTTTTATTGTGTCTCCTTTTTTTAACTGACAAGAAGGAATATTAACTTTCCGCCCGTTTACTGTAAAATGTCCATGATTAACTAATTGACGCGCTTGCGGCCGTGAAAAAGCGAAGCCTAAACGATAAATAGTATTGTCCAGCCTCATTTCCAGCAGCTTGACAAAATTTTCTCCAGCATTGCCTGACTGCCTTCGGGCTTTTTCAAAAATTAATTTGAATTGCTGTTCTAATAAAATATATTGCCTTTTAGCTTTCTGTTTTTCATTAAGTTGCAGGCCATAATCAGTCTGTCTCCTCCTTCCTTTGGGTCCGTGAAAGCCAGGAGGATAGTTCCTCTTCACCATAGCACATTTAGCAGTATAACAACGTTCGCCTTTAAGGAATAATTTTTCCCCGGCTCTTCGGCACTGTTTGCATTTTGCGTCTAAATTTTTCGCCATAAATTTATATATTAATATACCGACAATTATCAACTTTAAATTTACAAATGAAGATCTTGCCTGTCTTTAAATAGAATAATCGACAATTCCTATACTCTTCTCGGCCTTTTAGGCCGGCAACCGTTATGCGGAATAGAAGTAACGTCTTTTATGGAAGTTACTAATAAGCCATTACTGTTTAAAGCCCTGACCGCTGATTCGCGCCCCGTGCCCACTCCTTTTACAAAGACACTAACTTCTGTAAGTCCGAATTCTTCTCTGGCTTTAGCGACTGCTAAACGAGTGATAATTTGCGCTGCATAAGGAGTCGACTTTTTAGGGCCTTTAAATCCGACAATACCGGCGCTAGCCCAAGATATTACGTTGCCCTGCAAATCAGCTAGGGTCACAATGGTATTATTATAAGTAGCTTTTATATAAGCTTTACCGACCGTAACTTTTCTCGGTATTTTCTTTTTTTTCTTCCTGACTTTACCTTTTTTAGATTTCTGTTCTCTTTCCGCTTTTTTTTTCTCCAGCTTCTTTTTAATATCATCCGGTAAATCCTCCAAATCCAAATCTCTTTCTTTTATCTGTCCGCTGTTTTCTTTCTCAGCAGCATCTTTTTTAACAGTATCTTTTTTAACAATATTATTTATATCGGCTTTAATTTTATCAGTCGATTTGTCTACAACAATTTTATTTTCAGTTTTTATGTCTTCTTTTTTATCTTCAATTTTTTTTTCTTCAGCCATTTTATTAGTAATTTTAAATTATTTATCCGCTTTATTCGTTTTTATTCTTTCTGCTCCAGCGGGATTCGTGTATTTACGTTTTTTGAGCAGGCGGTTTACGGCCGGAACTTATTGTTTTCCTTATATTTCCCCGTACTGTACGACTGTTTGTTTTCGTACGCTGGCCTCTGGAAGGCAAGCTTCTTGAATGGCGAAAACCACGGTAACATCCAATCTCCTTCATTCTTTTTATATTGCCTATTATTTCTCTTTTTAGATCTCCCTCAACTTTCTCATCTTTTTCTACTACCATTCTTAATTTATTAACCTGCTCTTCGGTTAAGTCTTTGACCCTAATATCAGGACTAATACTAGCAGTTTTTAATATTATTTCTGACTTAGATTGACCAATGCCAAAAATATAAGTTAAAGCCACTTTAACCCTTTTCTCGTTTGGAATTGTTACCCCCGCTATTCGTACTGCCATAATTTTATTTAAGATTAGAGATTAGAGATTTAAGAATGAAATTAGGAGTTTTAAAATATCTACCATTGAATAAATCTTAAATCTAAAATCTATTATCCTTGTCGTTGCTTGTGTTTCGGATTTTTACATAAAACATAAACACGGCCATTGCGCCGTATAACTTTACAATCTTTACATATTTTTTTCACTGATGCTCTAACTTTCATAATTATATAATGCGAATGCTTAAAAAATAGTATATGAATACTTCAAATTGTGCACCATGCAAATAATTAATACTTTTTAGAAACTGAAATTATTCTTACTATTTCTATAAGCGATAAGTAATTCTGCCTTTAGTCAAATCATAAGGGCTGATCTGCACCTTTACCTTATCTCCAGGCAACAACCTGATTTTATTCATTCTCATTTTACCTGATAAATGAGCTAAAATTTCATGTCCATTCTCTAATAATACCTTGAAACTTGCGGACGGCATTAATTCAATTACTTCACCTCTAACTTCTAAAAATTCTTTTGAATCTATTACTTTTTTACTATAATTTTTTTCAGGCATTAATAAACACCATAATTTAGGCAAAATTTAAAAATTTTACCAAAATTATTGGTAAATTCTTTACTAAATAATAATTTTTATTACTTATTCTCGTAAAATAATTATATAGGTAAATAATCATTATGTCAAGATAAAATAGAATTTTTTTTCAATTATATATATTTTATTTAAAATTAGTAATAAACTACTGGATTTAGAAAGTAAAAAATAGTAACCCATAATTTCTAATCTTAAAAATAAATACTAAAATCCTAAAAAAATGTTAAATAACAGCTTTTTACTATATATTAACTAATATTCTATATATCCCCAATGTCCCTAATTGATTTCAAGTTTTATTTTATTTTAAAACTGCTTTAATTCTTCTTACCCCGGCGCTACTGCTCTGCTCTTTTATTATTTTGAATTTTCCCAATTTTCCGATTTTTTCAACATGCGGACCTCCGCATATCTCTTTAGAAAATACATTATCCCTTTCCCCTATAGAATAAACTTTAATTCTTTCACTATATTTAGACTCGAAAACGCCCATGGCCTTTTGCTTTTTAGCTTCATCCAAACTCATTTCTTCACATCTTACTAGCAAATCCTTGCTGATTGCTTCATTCACTAGTTTTTCTACTTCCTGTCTTTGCTTTTCGGTCATTTTTTCCGAGTGGGAAAAATCAAAGCGTAATCGCTGGGGAGTGATATTGCTACCTCTTTGTTCAACATGCTCGCCCAGAACTTTACGTAAAGCGGCAAGCAACAAATGGGCGGCGGTATGCAATTTCTTCGTTTCTTCACTAGCATCAGCCAAACCGC
>CAZXKB010000042.1:0-4229 GCA_964641285.1 uncultured Gammaproteobacteria bacterium
TAAAAAATTGATTCAAGGAATATTCCGAGATATCACCGAACGTAAGAAAGCAGCAGAAGAATTGCAAAAAGAAAGAGATAAAATGCAACAATATCTTGACGTGGTGGGAGTTCTGCTTATAATTATTGACGCCGATCAGAAAATTATTCATATAAACAGAAGGGGCTGTGAGATTTTAGGATACAAAAAAGAGGAGGAATTTATTGGCAGACCCTATTTTAGTAAGTTTATTCCTGAAAGGTTAAGGGATAAAGTGCTAAAGGTTTTTAAATTGCTGATGGCGGGAAAGATTAAGTACGCTGAATATTTTGAGAATCCCGTATTGACTAAGAGCGGTAAAGAAAGAATCATCGCGTGGCACAATGCCGTTTTGAAAAATGAACAGGGCAGGATCTACGCCATCTTATGTTCCGGAGAAGACATCACTGAGCGCAAGAAAGCCATGGAAAAACTGAAAAAAAGAACAGAAGAGATAGAAAGAGCCAATAAACTAATGGTGGGCCGGGAGTTAAAAATGATAGAGCTGAAGAAGAGGATAAAGGAACTGGAAGAAAGATTGAAAAATAGTAAATAGTAATAAGACATAAGCAACAAGCAATAAGAATTTTGTTTTAACTTGAATTTCACTCATACCAAGATTGTTTCATTGCTGCGTTGTTGTATGGCTATATTGTTTCTCCTCATATTAGAGTTCCCAACAGAGACTCTGACGGGGGAAGTTTTAACACTTATTAAATTTATAGCATTATGGAAAAAATAAGAATAAATTTAACAACCAAATTGATTGCATTAATTTTATTGATAGTTTTGCCTTTAATTATAGTAGCTTCATATTTGTTTGTTAGAAATTTTAATAAAGTATTGTTATTTAACCAGCGAAGCTCTCAAGCGATTGCTGATATTGCCGTTAATGAGTCAACAAAAGCCTTGAATAATCAAGCAGAGGAATATTTAAAAAATATAGCCAAGCAAGCCATAGATGACGTCGCTAATTATATTGGGCAAAGAAGAGATGATTTAATAATATTGGCCGACTTGGAAAAATCAGAAAAATCTTTCTTAAGGTTTTCTAAAAACAGGGAAGCAGTCATACACAACAGAGACAGCCAGGCGCCGGTAGAAGGAATATCTTTTCCCAATGAAGAAGATATTAATGATGTTGAGCTGGCGCCAATTTATAAAAGATTAGTTTATGTTGATGAAAGCGGAAAAGAAAAGGTTAAAATTGAGGACAATGCGCCAGTAACGAATTATGATAATATTAGCGATACCTTATACTTTCAGGAAACTAAAGAGTTACCGGCCGGGCAGATATACATTTTAACCCAAAAATATAAAATATGGGATTGTACGGAAAGAACCTCGTCTTTAATCGGCGAACCGATTTATAAAAATCAAGATCAGTGTCCGGATAAAGCAGTGGTGGCTTTGGATGCGGCCGAATGGCAACGGTTTACCAACGGGTATATAAGATATGCTATTCCTGTTTTTGAATACGATCAATTTAGGGGAATCGTGGTAGCGGATGTGGATTTTTTACCGATTATGAAGATTATCAATGATGTTAAGGTAGCCCAAACCGGCTATGCTTATTTACAGCAATCCATTGTTGGCACCAAAGAGCACGGGCAGGGGGAAGGCATTACCGTAGCTCATCCCAGCCATCAGTTTGTTTTAAATATGGATCCGGCCACATTGTATAAATTAGGAAGCCCGGGCCTGGACGACTTAAGAATTTTATCCCAAAAGCAGCATAGAGGAGAGTTTGGCATTGGCCGGTATATATTCAGGGAAGTTGATAAATACACCGCTTATGCCGGTTTTCGCGAGGATGAAATAATTTGGAGCATTGGCCTAGCTGACCCAGTGGTTGAATTTATTGCTCCAGCCAGGGCGATGGAAGAGAAAATAAAAGAAGCAGTTAATAAGGCAAATAAAGAAATCATCCTTAGCGTACAATTATGTATTTTTAATTTCTTTTTATTTATTATTATATTATTTTTGGCAGAGTTTTTACTAATAATAATTTTTTCCAGAAGATTTGTTAAGCCCATTAAGAAATTGACCGATTACGCAGCAGAAATTGGCCAAGGCAATTTAGGCGTCAAAATAAAAGTTAAATCAAAAGACGAAGTAGGGAAGTTAGCCAGCGCTTTTAGCCAAATGGCGCAAGATTTGCAAAAGTCAAAAAATGAATTGGAACAATATAGCTGGGATTTAGAAGGGCGAATTAGTCGAAGAACAAAGGAATTAAAGACAAAGGTGGAAGAGCTGGAGAAGTTTCAGGAGTTAACCGTGGGTCGGGAGCTTAAGATGATTGAATTGAAAAAGAAGATAAAGGAGCTGGAAGGAAGGTTGGAAAATAGTAAATAGTACTAAGACATAAGTAATAAGCAATAAGAATTTTGCCTTAACTTGAATTTCATTCATACCAAGATTGTTTCATTGCTTCATTGTTGTAGGGATATATGGTTATATTGCTTTTTCTCGTACTAGAGTCCCTGATGGAGACTCTGGCAGGGGGAAGAGAAAGTTAAATAATAGAAGGAAAAATAATGAGAGCTGGATTAAAATTGATTTTAGAACTTTTGATAATTGTTTTGTTAATAGCGGTTTTAGTGTACTTCTCTGTTAGCACAAGTCGGGAAGCACTACAAAGATCTATTGGAGAAAGCTCAATAAATTTAGCTATTGAAGTATTGGATAAAATAGACAGAGATATTTACAGCAAGATTGAAAGGTTCCAAACTTTTGCAGATCCAGCATTGCCAGAAATTCTTATCAAATCAAATCTAGAATTTGAAAAGTTGGATGATATTCAGAATTATATTAATGAAAAAGACCAAGAATGGACTTCTGCCCCAAAAGAAGAAATAACACCTTTTATGCAGGACTTAATTAATAACGAGTTATCAAAAGAATTAAGAAAAAGAACAAAAATCTATAAGGAGAAATATGGATTTATAGTTTATCCCGAGATATTTGTAACAAATAAGTATGGAGCAAATGCAGCTCAAACTGGCAAAACCTCTGATTACTATCAAGCAGATGAAGAATGGTGGCAAAACGCAAGGAAAGAGGGTTTGCATGTATTAGATGTTGAATATGATAAATCTGCTGGAGTTTATTCTACTGTTGTTTGCATAAGAATTGATGATGAAAATGGGAATTTTATTGGGGTTATGAAGGTTGTTCTGAGTATTGAAGAAGTTATTTATATAATTAAAGAAGCAGAGAGAATTATAGAATACGAGGGAGCGGAAGTCCACTTAGTTAATAAAGATGGTAGAATTATTTATGCAAAATATCATGATTTTTTCGAAGACATATCTGATAAAGAATACTTTAAAGAAATAAAGAGTGATAAAGAATACTTCATGGCAAGAGCTCATCATGTTGGTGAAGATGAATCATTATATTCTTATGCACATTCAAAAGGTTATAAAAATTTTAAAGGATTTGATTGGATTATGCTTGTGGAGTATAACACAGAAGAGATATTTGCTCCTGTAGCAAAAATGAGAACAGGCATATTAATTGTATCATTTATTTTAATAATACTTATTGTCCTAATGAGCTTTTTCATTTTTAGGTCAATCTCAAAACCAATTATTGAACTAAGAGACGCAGCTAGTGAAATTGGTAGGGGCAGATGGGATACAAAAATAGAAGTTAAATCAAAGGGCGAGATCGGGGAATTAGCCAATGCTTTTAGCCAAATGGCGCAAGATTTGAAAAAGTCAAAAAATGAATTGGAAAAATATAGCCGGAATTTAGAAGAAGAAGTTAACCAAAAGACCAAGAAATTAACCAATACATTGGCTAATACTGAAAAGGATAAAAATGAATTAGAGAAACAGCGAGCAGCTACCCTAAATATTTTAGAAGATGTACAACAGTCTCAAGTAAAACTTAATGCTACCAATCAAGCGCTGGCTAAAAAGAGCCAGGAGTTATCAACCCTTAAAATCTTGGGCGATGAACTGGCAAGGGCGTTAGACATAGAGAAAGCGGTGCGGGTAATAAGCAAGCATTTAGCCGAGGTTTTAAAATTTAGTGCTATTACTTATTTAGTTGTAAGTCCGGCTGAAGAAGGAGGAATGATATACCAGGCGTTTCTCAAGGAAGAGGTGAGCGAACTTTTTATAGACGAGACAGAAAAGGATTTGCTTAAATTTTTGTCCCGGGAAAAAGACGATAAAATGAAAGCGGCTTCAAAGGTAGTAAAA
>CAZXKB010000043.1:0-15886 GCA_964641285.1 uncultured Gammaproteobacteria bacterium
GAATGTTTATGACGGCTTAAAGTTTTTATGGAAGCATAGTTTCAGTAAGGGCTATTTATCTATTCCTCACCCCTTATTTTATTCAGATTATTTCCAGGGTACTTTTTACCGGGGGGTAAAAGGCCGTGATTTATATCAATATATTAGAAAAAAAGATTTATCCAAAATTGAATTTATTGTTCCCAAAGCAGCAGCTTGGTTTGCCAAGTTGCATGGTTTGTCAACTAAAAACGTCCGAAATTTCAACGAGGAAAACAGCCGTATTGCCACTGTTTTTCCTGGCATAGACCATGTTTTATATCGGATTAAGCAGCATTATCCCCGTTATCTAGATGCTTTTAGACAAATATATAAAATAGTTAACGGACAAGAGATAAAATTTTTAACTTCCACGGATAAACGATGGCTAGTACATGGCGATGCTCATCCGGAGAATATTATTAGAATGAGTCCAAGGAAAATAGCTGTTATTGATTTTACCGATTTATGCTTATCGGATTTTGCCCGAGATATTGGCGCTTTTTTGCAACAATTAGAATATATGTGCAACCGCAAGATTAATAATAAGAATTATGTAGTAAAAATAAAAAAAATATTTTTAGACAATTATTTATTAAATGCTAAGATAATATTAGACGAACCATTGCAAAAGAGGATTAATAGCTATTACCACTGGACCGCTATTCGGTCAGCCACATTTTTTTTACTTAAAGATAATGCAGAGCCGGAACGGGCTTATCCGATAATTGCCCAAGTATGCCAAGATTTAAATATAAAAATAGATTAAATATTTAAATTTATGTTTATTGATCTTCAGCTTCATTCCACATATTCTGACGGTTATTTAACTCCAACCCAGTTAGCTAGATTTATGGCCAAACAAGGAGTGCGAATAGCCTCTTTAACGGATCATAACACCGTGGGTGGCCTAGATGAGTTCAGGCGCATTTGCCGCACTTATAAAATAAAGCCGATTGCTGGTTTAGAGCTTTATGTTAAATTAAATAACCAGAGATTCGGCATCCTCTGGTTCAATTTTGACGATAAAAATCCAGAATTACATAATATTTTGCGCGACAGTCAGACCAGGAGGCGAAATCAAGCGAGAACTATTTTACAGAAATTATTTGATCAAGGCTTTAAAATAGATGTCAACAGAATCTTGGATAAATACAATCACTATATACCGATAAATCAAGTAGTGGATGATATTTATGCCTTGCCCTATAATCGGAAAAAAATTAAAAGAGAATTAGGCGTGGTTAATCCAATAGAGGGAGAGATAATTATGGAATATTTTAAGAATAGCGAAATTGGTATTTTACACGAAAGCTATATTAATATTAACCGTATTTTAAAGCTAAGAAAGAAAATTGGCGGTCAAATAATACTTAATCATCCGGGGAAACGTCATAAATTAAAAAGAGATTTTTTAGAAAAATTAAAAAAATCAGGGATTGATGGCATTGAGTTGTTTTCTCCTCATCACTCTTTTGGAGCTATAATGTATATTCAGTTTATTAGCCGCGAGTTGGATTTTATTAATACGGGCGGTTCTGATTTTCATCGTTTTGAGGGCGGTTCATTCGCTATCCAGAATAGCTGGCAGTATTACAAAATTGACAGTAAATTTTTAAGAAAGATTGAAGAGGTAATAGGATAATATGCGAAAGAAATTAAAAAATTTAATGGTATCAGCTGAAATTGCCCCCTTTGCCAAAGAAGGGGGTTTGGCTGATGTGGTCGGAGCCTTACCTAAAGCTTTAGAAAAATTAAATATAGATTTAAAAATTTTTATTCCTTTCTATGGTTTTATCGATAGAAAAAAAATTGATGCACGCAAGATAAAAAGCAACATAGATTTGGTTGTAGATAATAAGAAAATTTTTTTTAGTCTTCATCAAACTGTTTTGCCTGGCAGTAGTGTATCTGTTTATTTAATAAGGCATAAGATTTTTAATACAAAAAAAATTTATAGTAGTGCAAACATCAAACTCAACGGTCAATTTTCTCATAAGTTAATTGATACTGAGAAATTTATATTTTTTTCTAAAGCTGTTTTAAGGTCGGCGCAAGAGATAGATTTTCAACCCGATGTTATCCATTGTCATGATTGGCACACAGCCATAATTCCCTCTTTACTGAAGTCGTTATCTGGTGATTTTTTTAAAAATACAAAAACTATTTATACTATTCATAACTTAGCTCATCAAGGAATTGCTCAACCATCTATTGTTGGTTTTTCCAAGATAGATCCTGATTTGCCTATTATTAAAGCCGATTTAAGAAATGGGGATATAAATTTTATGGTGCAAGGAATATTGGGAGCAGACATTATAAATACTGTTAGTCCAACTTACGCCAAGGAAATTTTAACTCATTACCAAGGCGCTAGCTTAGATAAAATTTTATGGAAAAAAAGGGGAGATTTATACGGTATTCTCAACGGCATTGATACTGAATTTTTTAATCCAGCTACTGATAAAAATATTAGGCAGAGATACACAATCAGAACATTATCCAGGAAGAAAATTAATAAATTATATTTGCAAAAAAAATTATGTTTACCTCAAGACAAAAATACAGCAGTAGTCGGCTTAGTTTCCAGGCTGGTTTGGCAGAAGGGCCTGGAATTAATTGATAATAAATTTATAGAAGCGATTTATAAATTGCCCCTACCCTGTCAATTCATTGTTCTTGGCACTGGCCAGACGCAGTATGAGAAGCATTTAAAAAAATTAGCCCGGAAATTTCCAGATAAATTTAGCGCCCAGATTATGTTTGACAACAAATTAGCCCAGCAAATTTATGCCGGTGCTGATATATTTTTAATGCCTTCGCGGTTTGAGCCTTGCGGCTTGGGGCAAATGATTGCTATGCGCTACGGTACGGTACCGGTAGTAAGAGCAACAGGCGGATTGGCTGATACAGTTGATAATAAAGTAGGTTTTAAATTCAAGGAATTTTCTTCCAAGGCCTTTTATCAAACGTTGGAAAAAGCACTTAAAATTTATTATCAGCAGCCTAAAAAATGGCTTCTGCTGCAGGAAAACGGCATGAAAAAAGATTTTTCCTGGGATAAATCCGCCAAAGAATATTTAAAGCTGTATAAAAAGTTGATAAAGCAAAGTTGACAAAATGAAAAAAATTTGCTAAAATATAAATAGATAATAAAAACAAAAACAAAAAAATGGAAAATATAAACACAGGGGCTAATAGCTTAAATTTTGAGTATATTGGCTGGAAATATTACAACCAAATAAAAAAGAAGGCAATGGAGCAGGAGTTCAGCTGGTCTGGACTTATAATTAGCTTGTCCATTGCTTTTTTTGTTGTCATAGTTAGTTCTTATAGCCTTAATTTAATGTACAATACATTTAATAAGGCGTATGGGCAAGATAGGTTTTTACAGAAAAAGATTTATCAGTTGGAGAGTTTAAGCGATTTTTCTTTGGACAATTATTTGCAAAAAGATTATATTAGCATAGAAAAAATAGAAAGAGTGGAAAGAATAAATTTAGTTTAGTTATTTATAAAAGAGCCAGTAATGGCCTTTTAAATATTTGAAGCGGCCAAGAAAATAAACGCCGTATTGCTCTTTAAAAAAAGGAGGAAAGGGACTAAAAACCCTAAAGATTCAGGGTATGATTGAATGCCCGTAAAATAGAAAAGAAAAAAACGAAAGTAAAGAAGGAAAAGAAATAAATAATTTCCTTCATACCCTCTCTTTCTAACTTTATCCCAGTTTTACTGGGGTAGAGTGAGCATGGGGATAAAAATTTTCGTTTCTGGGCACAGGAACGGAAAAGACAAAAACACCGCGGGACTCACTTAGCGGTGTTTTTGCTTTTAGTTGTCCACAAGAAAAATAAATAAAAATATGGTAGAATTTGATTAGGCACTTTTTATAGTGAATAGCCGTTTGCTCAAAAGAGGAACGGCTTTTTATTCCATTATCATATTGGCCAAGAAGAAAGGAGGGATAGTTGGCAACAAGAAAAATTTCCCGCAAGAGAGGGAGCAGGATAAGTCGTTTTATATGGAAGGTCAAAGTTGTATTGACAGCCAAAATAAGCAAAAGTGATTTCGGAATCCTTAAAGCTAATAGTTGATTTTAGGACGTCGTTTGTCTGATTGGAGGTTTGTTATGAGTAATTTTATAATAGCGAGGTCCAACCGGCAGGCAAAGGAGGTGATCAGTTACATTGGCTAACTACGGCCGGTCGCCAAAAGGCAATCTAACCAAGCGTAGCTAAGTCATAGTAATATGGGCCGATATTTTCTAAAGGAAATATCGGCTTTTTAAATTATATGAATTATTGTATAATATTATCTAGAGACGCAAAAATTTGCGTCTTTACATAATATTTTAAATATTTTATGTATTTAGAAAAATTAGAAATTCAGGGATTTAAATCGTTTGCCAACAGGAATTTTTTGGTATTTCCCGGTATGTTAGATAAAAACAGACGAGGAATTACGGCCGTTGTCGGCCCCAACGGTTCTGGTAAATCCAATGTGGCCGATGCCGTGCGTTGGGCCTTGGGCGAGCAAAGCATGAAGACCTTGCGGGGGAAAAAATCAGAAGACGTTATTTTTGCCGGTTCGGACAAGAAAGGTAAATTAGGCATGGCTGAAGTTTCCTTATTTTTAAACAACGAAGACCAGAAGGCATCAATTGATTATTCCCAAATAGTGATTACCCGCCGTCTTTACCGCAACGGTGATAGTGAATATATTCTTAACTCTAACCGGGTTAGATTAACCGATATTCAAATGTTGCTGGCTAAAGCTAAATTTGGCCAGAAGACTTATAGCGTTATTGGCCAGGGAATGGTGGAGGGGTTTTTAAATACTACGTTGGCGGAAAGAAAAGAATTTTTTGATGAAGCTACCGGAGTTAAACAATATCAAATCAGGCGGGATGAATCCTTGAATAAGCTTCGTTCCAGCTATGAAAATTTAATTCAGGCCCAAATGTTGCTGGCAGAAATTGAACCTCGGCTAAAAAGTTTAACCAGACAAGTTAATCGGCTAAGAAAGAGGGGAAATATTGAAGGTCAATTAAATGAATTGCAATTTAAATATTATAGTAGTTTGTGGCATGAAATTAATGATAAATTCAGTGGTTACAATGAGCAGTATTTGGAATTAGAAAAGAAAAAGAATATTAAAGATAAAAAGTTAGCTGGTTTAAATCAAGAATTAGGACAATTAGAAACTATGGGCGGGCAAGAGAACGAATTTGTCCGTTGGCAGAATGATTTAAGCAGAGCGCAAAACGAGAAGGATGAAATAAATAAAAAATTAGCCAGAATAGAAGCGCAAATGGAATTAAAGCTAGAAGCTAATGGTCAATTTGATTTGTCTTTTTTGCTAGCTAGAAAAGAAGAAGTAAACAGGGAAACAAAAAAAACTAAAGAAGAAATTGAGGCCTTGGAAAAGAATATTGGTTATGACAAGGAGATAAGCGGAGAATTAAACAAAGAAAAAGAAGAAATAGGAAAAAAAATTGATGGACTGGATAGTGATTTATTGAAGATTGGTTATGAAAAAGAAAAAGGTGAAATAAGGAAGATAAGCAGCTATTTATATTCGGTATTGCATAAATTAAGACAAGTTAATACAGAAAAAGATATTAATAAAATAAAAGAATTAATTATAAGGGCCAAGGATAAAGTTAAACGAGTATTAGCTATATCAGATAAGCTGGCAGAGAGAGAAAAAGCTGAAGCAAAAGAAGAAGAACAAAGGAAGAGAATACCCAGGTCTTTCAGGGAATTAAATAAAGCCAAAGAAAATATTATTACAAGGATTAACGAAAATAATTTGCGCATTACGGCACGTAGTGAGAGGGTTAGGCTACTGGGAGAAAAGATTATTAGACTAGAAAAAGAGCTTTGTAATATTGGCGATAAGCTAAAGCAAAAGTCTGATAGATTTAACATTGATGAAGTTACTAGCGAACAAGATGAATTAAAGGAACAATTATCAATAGCAGAAGACAAAGTCAAAGAAATAAGAGAAAAAATTAATCAAGCTACTACCCGAGAAGAGAAAAAAAGAAGTAAATTATTTTCTCTGCAGAAAGATTTACAGAATTTGCAGAACGAAGTTAATAATTTAAACAATCAATTAAGCGAGTTAAAAGTTAATTCAACCAGGTATGAAACCAAATTAGAAGATTTAGAGATAGAGATTAGGCAGGAATTAGGCAGTTTGAAAAAGGTGAGGGAGAATAGAATAAAAGAGGAATTAAATAACCAGGAAGCTAAGGAAGAGATTGGGCAATTAAAGCACCAGCTGGAATTAATTGGGGGTATAGATCCGCAAATTGAGAAAGAATATGAAGAAACCAAAGAAAGAAACGATTTTTTGTCGGGTCAAGTAAATGATTTAACTGATGCTGTTGATTCGCTAGGGAAAATAATCGAAGAGCTGGACCTGGTTATTAAGAAAAAATTTGATAAGGAGTATAAAATTATTGCCGGTAAGTTTGAAAGATATTTCAAGATTCTTTTTAACGGGGGTAACGCTAAAATAATCAAAGTAATGGAGGAGGAAAAAGTTGAAGAAGTGGATCTAAGCAAAGAAGAAGATTCAGAAATTACGGGCAAGAACAAAAGAAATGAATTAGCCGATATCAAAAAGATTAAATTTTTGCAAAAACATAATGCCACTGGCTTAGCCGGGATTGAAATCCAAGCCGTGCCACCCGGCAAGAAGATTAAATCCTTAGCCATGTTATCCGGCGGAGAGCGGGCTTTAACCGCTATTGCTTTAATTTGCGCCATTATCAGCGTAAATCCCTCGCCATTTGTAGTGCTAGACGAGGTTGACGCGGCTTTAGATGAAGCCAATTCGGAGAGGTTAGCTAAAATATTGGACGAGCTTTCTTATAAAACCCAGTTTATTTTAATAACTCATAATCGGGCAACTATGCGCCGGGCCAACATTCTTTACGGCATTACCATGGGCGATGATGGCGCCAGTAAATTATTATCTATTAAGCTGGACGAGGCCGCTAAAACTGTGAGTAGTAAATGAATATAGACCTCTTGCGAAATAACATTCCGGTTAATTTTCCCAAATTTCGGCTGCAAAATTAATAAAGTTCCTCCGTTTATATTCCATATAAATATCGTCGTTTTCTTGATTTTTCGCTTCGAAATTTGAAAAAATTATCGCAAAAGCTTATTTTGCAAAAGGTCTTATGAATGAAACAATGAAAGAGACAATTTTGAAGTATTTAGAAATTACAGCCAAAGCCGCTGGTTTTGGCGAGCCAAAAAGCCTGGGGGAAATTGTGGGAGCGGTTATTGGTATATTTTTGTCATTTTTAGGGATTATTTTTTTAATTTTAATAATCTATGGCGGGTTTGTCTGGATGACTTCCGGCGGTAATGAAACTAAAGTTTTAAAAGCGAAAAAAATTCTCACCCAGGCAGTAATCGGGTTAATAATTATCGTAGCTTCTTATGCCATAACCAATTTTGTTCTTCATGCCTTAGTTGAGGTTTCGACTTAATTTATATATAAAAAGCATGATTCAACTGTAATTGTTGGGTTTTTTATTGACAAAATTGAATAAATTTGTTATAGTGTAATATTAATTTATATAATTTTTTAGATGAAAAAAATAGGAATATTTAAACAAACAACATCTTTTATTTTAATAACGGCTATTATTGTCGTTGTTTTGCCGACCATGAATGTTTTAGCCCAGCAAAACATAGAAATTTTAGATATTATAGCAACAGAAATAGATAGTGATAGAGTTGTTATAGAATGGGAGACAAATATAAAAACCAAGGGCAAGATTATCTTCGGCAAGGCAAAGGATGATTTAACTTATTATATTGGTGATAATAAAATTTCCAGATTCCACGAAGTGGAAATCGTCAATTTAGAGGCAGAAACCACTTATTATTATCAAATAATTGCTTATTATGACCTAAGTCAGGAAGAATCTTTTATTAAGGATTTTGAAACGACCGATGACGATACTCCGCCTAAAATCAGCAATACGGAAATATCATATATAAGCGGAACAGTGGCAGTAGTGACCTGGGAAACAGATGAGGAAGCAACTTCCAGAGTTGAATATGATGATGACGGCACTTATAAGAAGAAAGCCGGTAGTGGCGACAGGGTTATAAATCATCTTGTAATTTTAAAAAATTTAGATACTGATTCCCAATATTTTTTAAGATTATATTCGGAAGACAAGAAAAGAAATAAAAGCGTCGTTTATTATAAGGATTTTACTACCAAAAAAAGCGACAAGATCGATAAAGAGGATTTTACTATTTTTTATTTAAGGCCAAGCGGGCCTAATGATCCCTACATTTCTCCTACTAATATTTTTGTGGGATTTGAAACCAATCATTATGCCAAAGGCAAGATTACTATCAGAAGAAAAGGATTTAGCACTCAAACCAGGGATTTGGATTACAATATTGAACATTCAGCAGTTTTTACTGACCTCACGCCAAATTCCGCCTATACGATAAAAATATCAATGACTGATATTTATAACAAAAGGACCGAAGAGGAATTTGTTGCTACCACCAAAGATATTGGCAAGGAGCAAGTTATAGTAGAGGGCATTGATAATATATCCGAAGGCCAGACAGTTGGTTATTATCCCGTTTGTTCAGCTGATATTTTAAGCGATGATGGCTATTATGGGCAGTATTTTGATTTACCGAAAGACGCTCCTAATTTTACCATGAATAAAACCAGCGTTATAGCCAGGGATACAGGCTGGTATGACCAGCAATATCTGGCTTTTTCCCGAATAGATAAAGACATAGATTTCGGCTCTCATTTTACTCCTATTACCAGTGATTATACTTATTTTTCTGTTTATTGGCGGGCGATTCTAGAAATTCCGGCTGATGGCGATTATGAATACAAGGTTCGTTCTGATGATGACTCATGGGTTTTTATTGACAGTGAATTAACCAGTGATTTAGGCGGTAAGCATCTTCCGAAGACGGATTCGCGCACTATCAATTTAAGCCAGGGGCAGCATACTTTAGAAATTTTTTATGCCGAACGTAAGCCCATAGGATCTGCCTTTTCCTTTACTATTGACCACAGGGTAAGAGTTCATCCTTGGCCAACGGATTGTTCAATACTGCCTTCTTATTCCCAGAGCAAAAATAATAATAGTGTAATTGTCGCCGGCATTGAATATTCATATTATACTCCGGCTTCCGCCCTGCTAAAGACCGCAGAATCTCCTGATGTTTACAGTATCCTTAATGGCCGACGCCATTATATTAGTTCGCCAAGTTCATTTGCGGAATATGGCTATAACTGGCATGACATTAAAATAGTTTGCCGGGATCAGCTGTCAGCATATCCGCGGGTTAGACTGATCAAAAGCCCGGAGAGCCCAGTTATTTATTACTTATATCAAAAGCCGGAAGATAAATGGTTAAAGATTAATTTAACTTCCCCTTCGGTTTTTATTTCTTATCCAGACAACTATTGGGGTAATGTTGCAGTAGTTACCCAGCTTGATATTGATGCTTATCCTGATGTTAAATTAATTAAAACAAAAGACAGTTCAGCCATTTATTATCTTGTAAGTAATACCAAGCATTTTGTGTCGGATATCGTATTTGAAAGTCGTAATTTTGACAAGAATGAAATTGTGGAAGTCAATCAGTTTCATTTAGACAGTTATCAAACTGGCCTGCCGTTAGAGTAAAAATTTTGACAGGCCTTTAACACCATGCTATATTAATTTTATAATTTATTTAAGTTGTTTTGCTTGATTTAATTTTTCAAGGCATTTTTCTTAAAAAGAAGTTGTTTTTGCTAGTTAAGTCCAGCAGAACGAAAAGAACCATTAACATGGACAATCAACAATCTTTTGGTCAGCGCAAGATGTATCAGGGAAATTGGACTTGTGCCCAGTGTGGGGCGGAAATTACGGAATTACCTTTTGAGCCGGACGGGACCAGACCGATTTATTGCCCGGCTTGTCATCGAGCCAGAAGGCAGAGTCGGCCACCAAGGCAATATTAATAAGATCCATTCTTGTTTTTTAGATGATTTTCTATAAAAACAAACGACCAATTAAGCAAGAGAGCCCTAAAAATCGGGCTTTTTTGTATTGCTTGGCATAAGTATTGTTTGCTAAAAAAGTTGGTCTGGTTGTAAAACTACCAACTTTTTGTTTTTGGGGAAAATAAGTGGGGAGGAGGAGCATTGTTAATAAATTTTTGCAAAATTATATTATTTGTTAATTATTTAGTTAAGATAAATAAAAACACCACTATTTGATGTTTTTTTTAAATCCCGGGTATATTCAATTTTTACCAAGCGAGTGGCTTGGTAAATTGACCAACTTTATCAGTAATTATTTTGGGAAATTGAGAGGCTTGTATCGCATTTTTTCTTATAGGTTTTACTTTTCCCTGAGATGCTTTTGATAGTTTTTTATTTGTTTTACTCCTTGAAACTGGACTTAATAATACTGTCGGAAGATTCAACTTGTTATTTACTATTCTAATTGGTCCTGCTAAATCAGAATCATTTGAAATTACAACCCCTACATCAAATTTTTTTTCATAAGCATCTGCCACCAAATGACTTCCTAAATTTACATCAGAACCTTTTTCTTCCGTTTTGAGAACATAAGCTAATTGTGAAATATGATTATTTTTGTCTGGTATGGGTAGCTTAATGTTAAAGTATTTTAACAATGTTACTTTTATACGCTGTCTTTTTAAACGTCGTTTTTTATCTTCAATGTAAGAAACTAATGGCATTCTTTTGATACTTTCTTAATATGACCCTAGAATAATTTTAATATTTTTAGTTCTTAATGCCCTAAAATATATTAATTGTCTGTTTGGCTTATCTAAATCATTTTCTCTTGCTTTTACGATAGCTGTAAAATATTTTATTTTTTTATATTATATTTATTACTCGGAAAATAATAATTACATAATTTAGATAAATCCAACCATTTGTAAGAGGTGTTTTTTAAGCGTTTATAATATAGATTAAATGCATCTATATATACATATATTATTTTTTTCATTTATCCATATTTTTATAAAAAGCAAGGATCGCATTTCTGCGACCCCGCGCCCTACCACCGAAGCGATAGGGGAAACTTATATAATTATTATATCATTACGATATAATTTATCAAGTATTTTTTTATTTAATATTAGCTAAGTAAATTAATATATAAAAAATTATATTTTTACTTTATACACATTTTGACAAATACTTATTAAAGAAATATTAATTTATTATTATTTTTACCATAATATATTTTGCCTTGTTCTAAGTTTTAGGTCAATTATGAGCATAGTATAAAATCATGCTACAATATAAATATGACTGAAGCCTAGTAACAGACAGGCGATAAAAAACATTCCCTTACGGGGAGTGTTTTTGTTTGGCAGAAAAATTAAAATATGATAAAATTTAGATTATATTTTAATTAAAATTTATTTTTTTATGGCAAAACAAGGAGGATTGCTCGGCTGGGCAGGAAGAATAACATTGGCTCTGGCATTATTGTGCGCAGGTCTTTTTTATTTAGAAATTTGGCATTCACATTATTCAAGGGTAAGAATAGTACGGGCCGCAGGGCTACAAGATGTGGTAATTAACGAAATCGCTTGGATGGGCACAGAAGTTAGCACCAATGATGAGTGGATGGAACTTTGGAATATGACTGATAGTGAAATAAGCTTAGAGAGCTGGACACTAACAGCTCAAGACGGTTCTCCGTCCATTGATTTAACCGGTATTATTTCAGCCAACGGATATTTTTTACTGGAGCGTTCTGACGATGACAGTGTCCCTGGGATAACAGCTGATTTAATTTATACAGGAGCCTTAGGTAATAGCGGAGAAGTTTTAGAACTAAAGGATAGTGAGGGTAATTCAATAGATACGGTAGAAGCCAACGAAGGCTGGCCGGCGGGTGACAATAGTAGCAAGCAGACAATGGAAAGAACCCAAGATGAATTGTGGCAAAGTAGTAAAAATCCTGGTGGTACGCCTAAGGCAGAAAATAGCGAAGGAGAAGAACCAGAACCCGAGCCTTATTGCGGTGATGGTGATTTAGATGAAGGTGAAGAATGCGATGACGGCAACAATGAGGATGGCGACGGCTGTAGCGCGAAGTGCAAAATTGAGCAAGAAGAGGAAGAACCAGAGGAGCCGGAAGAACCAGAGGAGCCGGAAGATGAGACAGTTAAGCCCACTGTTCATAAACTGGGAGAAATAGTAGTTAACGAGTTTGTTAGCGATCCGGCCGATGGAGAGGTAGAGTGGATTGAACTATATAATACCACTAATGAAGTTATTAATTTAGATAACTGGATAATTGAAGAAGGTAGTGGCGCCAAGACCAATTTAGAAGGCGGTTTGGTTGGAAGCGGGAATAATAAATTTATATTGATAGAAAAACCAAAAGGTAATTTAAATAACAAAGGAGATATTATTATTTTACGCGATGATAGCGGTATTTTAATTGACCAAGTTGCTTATGGTAATTGGGATGACGGTAATTTAGAAAATAATGCTCCAATGGCCAATGATCCGTATAGTGTAGCCCGTCAGTTTGATGGCCATAATACCCATAACAGTATTAATGATTTTGTTCTCACTACTACTTTAACTAAGGGCCAAAGCAATATAATAACGAGTCCGGAAGAAGAGGAAGCTGAAGAAATTAGCGCAGAAGAGAAGGCTAAATATGACTATAGTAATGAAATTATCATTTCAGAAATATTTCCCAACCCAGACGGCAGTGACAGTGAAGATGAGTTTATAGAATTATACAATAAAGGCAGTAGAGAGGTTAATTTATTAAGTTGGAGATTGGGTGATGAGAGCAAGAGAAAGTATGAATTTACTGCCGGTGAATCTCCTCAAGACGATAGAATAATAAAGGCGAGTGAATATTTAGTTATTTATCGGAGTGAAAGTAAGATTGCTTTAAATAATGGTAGCGATAGTGTAAAGTTATTTCAGCCGTTAAAAGATGAGCCATTACAGACGGTAAAGTATGAAAAAGCGATTGAGGGCTGGTCGTATAATTATATTAACAAAGAAGCTGAGCTTCCCGCTGGAAGCTCAGCTTCTTATAATAGTTGGACATGGAGTGAAATTGTTACGCCGGGAGCAGCTAATGAAATTAAAAACGTTAATCATTTACCCTTGGTTGATTTTGATTGCCCAGAAGAAGCATTGATTGGCATGCCTATTTTTTTTGATAGTTCGGATACCATTGATGAGGACGGTGATGAATTAGAATTTTTTTGGGATTTTGGTGATAGGGCCACTAACACCCTCCCCAATCCGGAGCATACTTATTTTCAGATTGGTGCTTATGTAGTGAAATTAATAGTAAATGACAAGGAGAATGAAGTGGAAAAAGAAAAAATTATTAATATTGTTAGTAATTTGGAGCGAAATGGAGTAAATTTTAATAAATCCCATGGCGTTATTGACGTTTCGCTTCAGGATGACAGAGGAATTATAATCAACGAATTTTTACCCGACCCAGAAGGCAGTGATTTAGAAGGAGAGTGGATTGAGCTTTATAATCGAGGCGGAACAGAAATAAATTTATTAAACTGGCGGCTTGATGATATTGAAGGGGGCAGTAAACCCTTTACATTTACGGATGATTTTTTACTTAGGGCAGGAAAATATTTAGTACTTGATCGAGCGGAGAGTAAATTGGCTTTAAACAATTCTAACGAGGCGGTCCGTTTATTCAGCGATTTAGATGAGTTAATTGATGAAGTGGAATACGAAAAAGCCATAGAAGGCGAAACTTATGCCCGAGGGATAAACGATAAGTGGTTTTGGACTACGGCTTTAACCCCGGGGGGAGAAAATATTATATCGGTAGCAGACAGCGAGTCTGTTGTTAAAATTACCGAGTCGTCATTGGGTAAAGTATCAAGAGAAAAAAGCATTATTGAAACTACTTTAGAAAAAATAAAGGAATTAGAAGTGGGAGATTTAGTAAAAACGTCTGGCACGGTAGCGGTTTTGCCCGGCATTTTAGGCACGCAGTATTTTTATATTGTCGGTTCGCCTGGTATCCAAGTTTATAGTTACAAAAAAGATTTTCCCAATTTGCAAGTTGGCGATTATATAGAGGTAAACGGCGAACTATCTATGAGTAATGGAGAGTGGCGCCTAAAAACCAAACAAGCTGACGATATTAAAGTTATGGAGCACCGGGAAGCACCCACGCCAGAGCCGTTGACCTGCGAAAAAGTAGATGAAGAAAATACTGGACAGCTAATTACTGTAACCGGTGAAGTAGTGGAAAGGAAAAGCTCGCTTATTTATCTGGATGACGGCACTGACGAAATTTCAGTATACATAAAAACGTCAACTGGCATTGATGCGCATACTATTAAAGAAGGGGAGATAATTACCGTAACAGGCTTAGTTAGTCGAACTAAAACAGGTGCAAGGATAATGCCCCGATTTAGGAATGATATTGTTAAAAAAGACCCGGAAAGCCAGGCTGGTGAGGTGGGCCAAGTTTTGGGTGAAATTGCTGTTAATGATGAGTGGGCGATAGCGCAAAGAGATAAAAAATTAGAATTATTTAAGTATTTATTAATAACAGCTGGAGGGATAATTATTGTGTTATCAGGGTTATTAATTAAGGCCAGAACTTGACATTTTTGAGAATTGTGTTATAATTTAGAAGTAAAATTGAATAAACAATAAAAACAAGGAGGGGGAAATGGGAACAAAAATATCGAGAGAAATAGTAGAAATGATTTTAAAAGCAAAGAATCATCGCCCCAGACACGGCAGTCGAGGCCACAAAGGTCGCGAACTAACTGCAGAAGACATTAGGCCAGAGAGTAGTTTTAATAAAGATATTGGTCTTAATGACCTCCAGTTAGCAGGGCTAGTATTGGGCTTAGAGAGACTTACCAAGAAAGATATCTCCGATGAGGAGATAGAGAGGATAGAGACGGTTCAAGATGTGATGAATTTATTAGGGAACACCACCGTCTCCAAAGGTGGGAGCAATTTAGGGCTTTCCCAGTTTTACAAAGGCGGAGGAAACATGAAAAGACCCCGATTGCGAGAAATAGATCCAAGGCCTTTGCTTATTTTAGGCCTAACAAATTATTTTAAATTTGGAGGCCAGTCCCCTATAAAAAGATCATTAAAAAGAAAATTACCAGGTCGGATTGATGGCCTGGCCAGATATTTTTAAATTAATTAGGAGGAAAAATTGGACATCCAAGAGATTGATAAAAAGTTTAAAAGGATTTTTTGTGATCAATTATGCGATGGCGTAGATTTAACAAAGGAAGATGTGGTGCCTAAAGCTGCCTTCGTAAATGATTTAGGCGTTGATTCATTGGATGCATTGGAAATGATTATGTCCGTAGAAAAAGAATTTAATATTTGGATCAGCGATGATGAAGTCAGTCAAATAGTGACTGTCGCCGATATGCTCGAATGTATTAGCTCTAAAATAGAAGGCAAAGAAATTAATCCTGGTGATAATATAGTAAAAAGGAAAGAAATCGTTTGTTTAGGCTTTGCCGTTAACTAAAAAATTCTAAGTTTTCACCTGGCCTGTTGTGATTCATGACAACAGGTCTTTTTTTTACTCTAACAATATGATATAATAAGAGTAAATTAAGGGTAATTTTTTTACCTTGTTTTATTGTTATTTAGTATTTATCATTATGATAAAACGGCGAAGAAGAAAAAGAAAAAAAAGCGCTTTAGATTATATTGCCTTGCCCCGCTTAGATTTAGACCCTGACACTAAGAAGGGAATTTTTACTGTTTTTGTTTTAGCTTTAGGGGCTATTTGTTTATTAAGCTTGTTCGATTTAGCTAGTGT
>CAZXKB010000044.1:0-4314 GCA_964641285.1 uncultured Gammaproteobacteria bacterium
GGTAACGTCTTTACGCAAAGCCGGTATTCGTTCAGCGGCAATAATTTTTCCTCCAACAGCGGCCTGTAATTTTACTATAAACATTTGCCTTGGTAAATTATCTTTCAATGTTTTTACTATTTCCTTACCGCTCTTAAAAGCTTCATCTTCATAAACAATAGTCGATAAAGATTCAACTGATTCCTCGGCCACTAAAATATCCATCTTTACCACCTTGGCTTCCCGATATCCTAAAAATTCATAATTAATTGAGGCATAGCCAGAACTGGCACTTTTTAATTTATCATAAAAATCTGTTAAAATCGCATTCATAGGTATTTCATAATGTAATACTACCCGACTGACATCAATATATTCAGTATTTTTATAAATTCCTTTCTTGCCTTGAACTAAGGTTATAATAGTGCCTACATAATCTTTGGGCGTAATTATATCTAAATTAACCCAGGGCTCTTCAATTTTCTCAAGCAGTTCTTGATCTGGCAATTGCTGGGGGGTTTTTATTATAAATTTTTCTCCATTTTTCTTAAATACTTTATAAGCCACGCTAGGCACAGTAACAATTAAATTTAATCCATATTCACGCCTTAAGCGCTCTTGGAATATTTCTAAATGAAGAATGCCTAAAAAACCGCACCTAAAACCAAGACCTAGAGCCGGCGAACGTTCCGGAATATAAACCAAGGCGGCATCATTAAGTTTCAATTTTTCTACGGCTTGGCGCAATTCTTGAAATTCGTTGCCTTCGCGCGGAAAAACACCGGCAAATACCATCGGTTTTACCTCCTGGTAGCCAGGCAAAGGCTCAACTTTTTGCCCCTCCTTATCTTTTTTATCTGGTAAATAAACTCGGGACGAAGTAATAGTCTCTCCTACTTGACATTCATTTATTTCCTTAAATCCAGTAATAATATAACCTATTTTGCCGGTATGCAATTCGCCGGTAGATTTATAGTCAGGAGTAAAGATACCAACATCTAAAGCTTCACTTTTAATTCCATTAGTCATTAATATTATCTCATCACCTTTCTTAACATTGCCGTCAACAACACGAATGTAAGCCACCACCCCTTTATATTCATCGTAATTGGAATCAAATATCAGTGCTCGTAGAGGTACGCGATTTTGCTTTTTCACCGGAGCTGGGATTCGTTTAATAACTGCATTCAATATTTCTTCTATGCCTTCTCCAGTCTTGCCGGAGGCATAAATTATATCTTTTGGCTGGCAACCTAATAAAGCTGTTATCTCCTTTTTAGTTTTTTCTTTATCAGCGGCTGGTAAATCAACTTTATTAATAACGGGGATAACAGCTAAATTTTGTTCTATGGCTAAATATAAATTAGCTAAAGTTTGGGCCTGAATTCCCTGGGTTGCGTCCACTAGTAATATCGCCCCCTCCACCGCTGCTAAACTGCGGGAAACTTCATAAGTAAAATCAACATGACCGGGGGTATCAATCATATTTAAGGTATAGCCCTTATATTCCATGGTAACTGGCTGCAATTTAATTGTAATCCCCCTTTCTCTCTCCAAGTCCAGTCTGTCTAATACCTGTTCTTTCATTTTTCTTTTTTCAATAGTATTGGTTATCTCCAGCATTCTGTCTGCCAATGTTGATTTGCCATGATCTATATGTGCGATAATGCAAAAATTTCTTATATTATTCATAAAATACTCAAAAAAAGCCGAGTTTTATTAATCTCGCCTTTTAATATAACTATGCATTTATCCTACTAATTTTTTTAGTTTTGGTCAAATAAAAAACAAACAGCAAGGTTTGTTTTAATAAAAATTATTGTTATAAAATTTTATTCTAATTCCCCTAATTTAATCTTAACATCTTTCTCTTCTTCCCCTCTTAAATAAATAATATTTACCTGTTCACCGGAAAAATATCGGCTAATAACACTGCTCAAATTATTATTCTGATCAAGCTCGATATTATCAACGGAAATTATGATATCCCCCTCTTGCAGCCCGGCTAAATCAGCTGGACTATCTTTAATTACGGCTACCCCCTTGTTATCTTTATAAATTAGAGCGCCTTTTTCAACAACTCCGGATTCAACACTAATCAATGTTGATAAGTCAATATAATTAACTCCCAAACTGGTTTGTTTAATTTCTTTATTTTTTAATAAACTATTGATAATGGGGATATAATTACTAATTGGCTCAACTTTTCCTTCTTGATTGATCAAGCCAACTAATTCACCCCCTAAATTGAACAAATAAGAACCCCAAAATTCCTTGGGGGGATTTTGATCTAAAATAATTTCTGAAAAATTTTTATCGCTGGATTGTACTAGGCTAGATTTATTAAGAGATTGTCCAATAATCGTGGTTAACCAAGCCCAGTCGTCCCAATTAATTGCCATAGCTAATTGTCCATTATGAATCTCGCTTTCTGAGGCAAACTTCCTGACCGGCAAATCACTGGCATTTATATGCCAAAAAGAATAAAATGACAATTTATTATAAACAATATTATCTACCGGATAAATTTTTTTATCCTTGGTAATAACCACATAATTATTAAAAATTATTTCTTTTTCTTCTTTTATTATTTCTGCCGGCTTTCCATATAACTGTTGTAATTCTTGAGGAATGTAATTAGTAATAATCCAGCCATCGCTCGTGATAATAAATCCTTGAGCAAGTTCATTCCTGATCTGGTAACTATCCCTTATTTTTAATCCTGTCGACGTCTCTTTTTCTACTTCAGTTGTTTCTATAGTTGTGGTCGTAGCCTGCTTTTCAAATACTCCCACCATACTACCGCTTAAAGAATTAATAATTTCATTAACTTTTGTGTCTTGCTCCACTACCACCTTTTTGGCGTCTCTAATAATTAAATTAGAACCGCCATAATTATTATTGGAAAAATTAATTTCGCCGAAAAAGGGAATATTAAAAGCATTTTCAAAAATATAGAATCGGGTGATAAGCTCCCCTACCACTCCACCTGCTAAGCCGAAAACAACTGACAGGATAATTACTATTAATATTTTATTTTTACTAAAATTAGCCATATTATAAACTATACTTACAGTTTAACAAATAAAAAGGATTAAAGTTATAAAATTTTTGTTCCATTCTAAATTTCAAATTACTAATCACCTATTCCTGTCATTGCATCCATCTAGCCGTTAATAAAACTATAAAAATACTAAAAAATCCAAAAACTAAATATAACTTGATAATCCTTTTGTCCAATCTATTAAGCAAATAAAATCTAACCAAGCCTATTAACATATAATAGCATACGGATAAAACTAAGCCCAGAATGTAAAAACTAAAGGGCAGAAATGTTACTGACCAGGTTAATTCTACTAAAATCAAACAAATAAGTAAAATGTAGAATAAACCAGTATTAATATTTATTTTATTAATCCAAATTATTTGATAAACAATTAAGCCAACAGCTGCCAGCATAATTAATACTAAAAGCCAAACTGAAATATTTAGAAATGCTTGCAATCCATAAATTGAGGAGGCAATAAAATAAAAAGCGACAAAATTTCCATAAGAGGAAAAATTTTCCAATGATTGATTGTGGTAAAAATCTGGTCTAAGCAAATAATAATAAAGGGAACGAAAATAAAAATAAAGGAAAACCATATTAAAAATAAATAACAATTGAACTAAAAATTTATTGGGAATTAGGGAGGAAAATACAATTAGGCCGACATAAAAGCAGAAAGGTAAAATTAAAAAATTCCACCATTTTTCTTTTTTTAAACTAGCCTGCTTATATTGCCTTAAAGCAAAAAGGAATAATAAAACTGCTAGCACCAAAATAACATATATCATCCGGGGCCAGAAAAAAAATATCTCTGATAAAACTATAATAGCCAGAGAAATTAATAATGGTAAAAAACGGTTGTATTTCATATTAATGTAATTTGAAATTTGAAATTCAGATAAAACAATTCAACATATTAACTATTCTCAAATTTCCCCCAGCCTCGCCAAACAAAGCGGGGCGAGCAATTTCCAATAACAAATTACCATTAATCATTCAGCCACTCATAATTAACCTTAGCTTGACTGATTAAATCAAGGCCAGCTAATCTTTCTTCTTCATTCCTGCCATTAAGATAGCTATCTATTTTGTTTAAGGCCAACAATAAATCAAGGTGTAAATCTTTGAATTCTGTCGGTACCTTAATCTCCGTCAACTGATTTCTCAAAGTTAATATTTTATTTTTGGTTTGAGGTGTTTTTACGAAAAGTGAAGAATCGGATAACATAAAACCAGGAACTCTTTATCTGGTAAGTACTCCAATTGGGAATTTAAAGGATATTACA
>CAZXKB010000045.1:0-22846 GCA_964641285.1 uncultured Gammaproteobacteria bacterium
GGCAACCAATCGTTTGGTCGCCTTCTTTTTTTGTTTTTTATTGCCAAATCTTAAGTAACTCTTTGTTAATACTCTTAATTTTTTCTTTACTCAAATTTTTATCGTCTGCCTCGTCTTCTAGCCCTTTCTCTTCCATAAAAAATATCATCTTTTTTGCAAATAAAGTCGCTAGTTCTATATGAATCTTTTGGCCGCTCTCTTTATTCAGCTTCTCCATGGCCTCTCTTATTTCTCTATCATCGGAAATTACGGTCACTTCCCCTCTTTTATTTTTAGTAAAATTTATCACCAACTCAATAATTTTATCATCAGCTGACTGATAATAATTATCTCGGGGAGTATAAATAATTGTTATATTGCCCTCTTTAATTTTATCTCCCATTGGGTCAATACCGTCAAATACAAGGGTAATTCGCTTATTTTTTTTCTCATCCCACTTTTTAATTAACTCAATTAATTTTTTATCGAAATTACTCTCTTTTAATATCCCTAATTTCCCAGCTAAATTATTAGCATCTATTATATAAATCATAGTCTATTGTAAAAACTCAAATACAACTAAAAATTTACTGCAAAAAAATATATTTATATATCTTCTCAGCGCTTTCATAACATTCAGCGTTCTCTGCGATTCAGACAATTTCAGCATCTTCAGCAATAACCTTCCAGCGCCTTCAGCGATCTACGTTCCATCCTCTTAATTTATCAATCACTTTCCGGCTAGTTAATATATTTAAAACATAATTTTTATACTCTGAGGTATTTATTCTTTCAGACAACTCTTTGTCTTTCTGATAGTGCTTTTTCATCTCTTTAATATAATTTTCAGCCTCCTCTGCTTCAACTTTAACCTTTTCCAAAATTGCCACCTCTCTAATTAAAAGAGAAACTTTAACGCGTTTTACCGCTTCCGGCAATAAATCCAGGGTTAACTGGTTCCGCGTTTTATTAATACTACTTAAATAATCCTCGAACTTTCCGCCTTGGCTTTCTATCGTTCGCTCTAGCTCGGCTATCATAGTTTTTACTTCATGATCAACTAACATCTCCGGAATATCCCCGAATCTGCTTTTTTCTATTATTTTCTCCAGCATCTCTTTTTCCGTCGCCTGCTCACTCTCCCGCTTTTTTTGGGATAAAATACTCTTTCTAATATTGTCTTTTAATTCAACCATCTTCTTTGCCCCAAACCCTTGGGCAAAAACATCGTCTAAGGGGGGCCGTTCCCGTTTATAAATTTCCCTAACATTAACCACAAATTCTACTTTCTTGCCGGCTAAATTCTTCATATGGTAATCAGCTGGATAGGGAAGGCTAAACTCCCGCTTATCGCCTTTTCTGGCACCTAACAATTTCTGGTCAAACCCAGGCACAATATAATTTTTACCCATAATTATAGCTGTGTCCTTGTTCTGTCCTCCTTCAACCGGCACTTTGTCTAAAAACATCATCACATCAACAATAACTTTGTCCCTGTCCCTAATTTCCCGCTCTTCTATTGATTCCTTAACTTTCATTTCTCGCAAATCTTCAACTATTTTTTCTACTTCTTCATCTTTTATTTCCGCTTTTCTTTGCTTGACTTTAGCATTTTTGTAATCCCCTAATTTTATTTCCGGCACCAAAGCCAGGGTAATTTTATATTCCAATGGATTGTTAGGTGCTATCTTGGTAATATCAATCTGCGGCTGGCCAATTATCTGTTTAGTTACATTCTGCTTTATTGCCTCTTCAAATGTCTTATCTATAGCTATGCGCGCCGCTTCTTCTAAAATTGTCATCTCTCCAATTTTCTGTTTTAAAATCTCGTAAGGCGCCTTGCCGGGTCGAAAGCCTTCTATTTTTACCTCCTTGGAAACTTTTTCCACCCCCTGCTTAATGTGGGGTGTAAATTCTTTAGTCGACAATTCTACAACTAACTCTATTTGTGATTTGGTTAAATCTTTTTTTTCTACTTTCATAAAAATTAATTATTTGCATTATTTTTTTCGCAGTATTTTTACCCCTCATAGCTTTAGCGACGTGGGGCGCATGCTAATTCGCAGTATTCGCATTATATTACAACAATAACCCCACAATCAATAAGGCCACTATATTAATTACTTTAATCATTGGATTAATAGCCGGACCAGCCGTATCCTTGTAGGGATCGCCAACCGTATCGCCGGTCACGGCTGCCTTGTGGGCAAAAGAACCTTTCCCGCCAAAATGACCGTCTTCAATATATTTTTTAGCATTATCCCAGGCCCCTCCGCCTGAAGTCATGGAAATAGCCACAAAAATACCGGTAACAATTGAACCGACTAAAAGTCCGCCCAAAGCTTCTGCTCCTAAAACAAAACCAACTAAGATAGGGGCTGCTACTGGAATTAAAGCCGGTATAATCATTTGGCCAATAGCGGCTTTCGTAACTAAATCTACTGTACGGCCATAATCTGGTTTTTCCTTGCCTTCCATAATTCCCGGTTTCTCTTTAAATTGTTTGCGCACTTCTTCAACTACTGCTCCAGCTGCTCGGCCAACCGCCTGCATAGAAAGGGAGCCAAAATAAAACGGTAGTAATCCGCCGATGAACAACCCGGCTAAAACTTTGGGGTCGTTAATTAAAAACATTACGTTTTCACCAATACTATAAGTATAATCGGCAAAAAGCACTAAGGCCGCTAAAGCCGCTGAACCAATGGCATATCCTTTTGTAACTGCTTTAGTAGTGTTGCCAACCGCATCTAAGGGATCGGTCACTTTTCTCACATCTTCGCCCAATTCCGCCATTTCGGCAATACCGCCGGCATTATCCGTAATTGGCCCATAAGCATCAATAGTAATAATAATACCGGTCATAGAAAGCATAGCCATGGCCGCAATCGCGATACCATATAAACCAGCCAAACTAAAAGCTCCTAAAATAGCCGCTACGATAATAATGACCGGCCAAGCTGTAGATTTCATAGACACAGCCAAGCCGGCAATAACGTTGGTGCCATGCCCGGATTTGGAGGCCTGAGCAATGTCTTTAACAGGGCGATATTTTGTAGAAGTATAATATTCAGTAATAACTACCATAGCTCCGGTTACTCCCAGTCCGATTAAAGCCGCTAAATAAAGGCTGATCACGCTAAATTGCCCGTTCCCAGCCATTAATTTGGCGGTAATAGGGTAAAAACCTATCCCTGCTAAAACCCCGGCTGCTATTAAGCCTTTATACAAAGCTCCCATAATGTCATTTTTTGCTCCCAATTTAATAAAAAAAGTGCCGATAATTGAAGCGATTATGGATACTGCGCCTAAAACCAAAGGATAAATAGCGGCACTGCCCATAGTGCCGAATATTAAAGACCCCAGGAGCATGGCGGCCAATGACGTAACTACATAGGTTTCAAATAAATCAGCGGCCATACCGGCGCAATCCCCCACATTATCACCGACATTATCGGCAATAACGGCTGGGTTGCGCGGATCGTCCTCTGGAATCCCGACTTCTACTTTACCCACTAAATCCGCTCCGACATCAGCCGCTTTAGTATAAATACCGCCGCCTAAACGGGCAAAAATGGAAATAAGAGAACCGCCAAACCCTAAGCCGATTAAAGCATGAATGTCCTTGGTAATTAAATAAAACCCAGCTGTGCCAAGTAGAGCCAAGCCAGCTACTAATAAGCCAGTAACGCTGCCGCCCTGGACCGCTACGGCCAAAGCCTTTTTTAAGCCACCGCGAGCGGCTTCAGCTGTCCGGACATTGGCTCTGACCGATACATTCATGCCAATATAACCGGCTAAGGCGGATAAAAATGCTCCCAATAAAAAGGCTAAAGCGGTTAGCCAACCCAGAGTAGGCACTAAGCCAATAACTATAAATAGAACTACTGCCACCATGGCTACGGTCCGATACTGCCTATTTAAGTAAGCTTTTGCTCCTTCCTGAATGGCTTTAGCTATCTCTTGCATTCTTTCGTTACCTTCGGGCAAAGATAGTACCTTTTTAATTAAAATTACTCCATAAAGAATAGCCAATACGGCACTACCTAAAATAAAAATGCTTGTAAATGACATAAAATTGGTTTTTTATTTATAAAATTATATAAACAGAAAAAAATATGCAACAACAATCCAATCCATTTACTTACTGCCACTTTTCTTTTTTTTAGGATTCTTTTCCTTTTTATCCTTTTCTTCTTTGCCTTTTTCTTTTTTGTCTCCTTTTTCTTTTTTCTCTTTTTTTTCATCTTCCTTTTCCCCGGTTTCTTTATTCTTTTTATCTTCTTTCTTACTTCCTTGCTTTTTTGTTTTCTCTGTCTGCGTAGGCAGGTTACTTTCTTGTTCCCCTGCTTTCTTATCATCATCCACTTCTTTACTTTTTTCCCCTTCCTCTTTGTCTTCTTTACTCTCTTTGCCTTTCGATTCCAATATATCAATCTTCCAACCAGTTAACTTAGCCGCTAAACGGGCATTCTGTCCCCCTTTGCCAATAGCCAAAGATAATTGGTCTGAAGTAACTTTTACCATGGCCTTTTTGTTTTTATCATCAATCTCTATACTGATTATCTTGGCTGGCGACAAGGCATTAGAAATAAACTTTACCGGATCTTCGTCGTATTGAATAATATCAACTTTTTCTCCGCCTAACTCGCTAATAATAGTTTGAATACGGGCTCCTCTTTGGCCAACACAGGAACCGATAGGATCAACATTTTCCGAATCCGCCCATACCGCCACCTTGGAGCGAGAACCAGCTTCTCGGGCTACCTCTTTTAATTCAATTAAACCGTTGGATATTTCCGGAATTTCTAAATAAAATACTTTTTTTAATACTTCTTCCGAGGTCCGAGATAGAAGTATTTCCGGCCCTTTGGGTTTTAATCCTACTTCTTTTACATAAACTTTAATTCTCTCTCCAGGACGGTAACTTTCGCCCGGCACCTGGTCTTCTTGAAGTAAAACGCCAACCGCTTTGCCTAAATCTACTAAAACAATCCTGCCTTCCCTGCGCTGAACTACACCGCTAACTACTTCATTTTCTTTATCCTTGAATTCATTATAAATCATTTCTCTTTCTGCCTCTCGTAATCTCTGGATAATTACCTGTTTGGCGGTTTGGGCCGCCATCCGGCCATATCCTTCCGGTACTTCTAGTTTAATTTTTACCTCATCGTCAATCTTGGCTGTCTTTTTAATTAATTTAGCATCGCTAAGCTGAATTTCTGTTTTGGGATTAAACTTTCTTTCTTCTTTCTCTCCTTCGCCTTCATCTGGCTCTAATCTTACCGAAATTTCCTCGTCTTTGCTTTTCTTTTCATCTTTTTTTTCTTTCTTTCCCTCTTCAGTTTTTTTAGTATCAAATCCTGGAGCAAGAGAGCTCTTAGCTTCTTTTTCTTGCTTGTCTTTATTAAAATCTTCTTCCTTAATTAATTTTTCCTCTATTTCTTCAGGTAAATCTGCAACTACCGTTTTAGAGTCAAAAATTTTTGATTTGCCAGTCTCCGGGTTATATTGCACTTTAATATTCTGATTCTTTTCCCCAAAATCCTTGCGGTAAGCCGCCGCTAAAGCCGACTCGATAGTAGCGATTACGGCCTCGTAGCTTAAACCTTTCTCGTCACAAACTTGCTTTATAGCGCTAGCGATATCTAACATGTATTTAATATTACGAAATACGAATTTTTACCAAATATACGAATTTCGTATTTTATTAATTCTAAATTAATGTTTTTATCTCTTTATTTATAAAATTTAATAAAAAAGGCTAGTTTATCTTTATGATAACTAGCCTATCCCTATAGTACCATAACTCTATTTTAGTGTCAATTATTGACTAACTATTTATTTTATGTTAATATTAATTTACCATAATAGTCAAAAGGACTATTTTTATTTTTGAGAAAAGTTAGCTCATTAACTTTAGTTAATGGTCAATTGTTGACTTATCAACTGTTAAAATGGGGGCGTAGTTCAGCTGGTTAGAACGCTTGCCTGTCACGCAAGAGGTCGCGAGTTCGAGTCTCGTCGCTCCCGCCTAATAAAAAATCTATATTCCAATATAGATTTTATTTATCTAATTTATTTTTTATACAAACGGGCAGGTTCCGGTCGAGCAGGAACTGGCTTGAGCGGCTCCACCGCCACCTTTAATAAAATTACAAGCGCCTATTATTTGTTTAATCTCAGTTGAACCGCAATCAGGACATTTGAATTTATCCGGATCTAATTTTTCTTTTTCCGCCAACGTGGCTCTTACCTCAAATTCCTGATTACAATTATTACATTTATAAGAATAGGTCATCATATAATTATTCATTAAAAATATTATTTATCATAGCTTATCTTTAATCTCCGGTCAAACATGATGCACTATTAGCTTGGTCACAGTCTCCTGCTCTAACGGACTCTGACCGTATTTTTTATAAGGTTAAACTTAAAAGTGAACGCTCGTTGAACGTTCATTTTTTTATATTATTAAAAACTATTTTATTTTTTTACTATCGGAAACTGCAGAGTTACTTGCGTGCCCACATCTTCAATAGAATCAACCATAATCGTACCATCCATTAATTCCACTAATTGCTTAGTAATCCATAGTCCCAGGCCGGTACCGGAAATACTTCTGGTTTTTTCGTTCTTAACCCGGTAAAACTTCTCAAATAACCTTTCCCGGTCTTTGGACGACATACCGATGCCAGTATCTTTTACTCTCAACTCCAATGTTTTTCCATTATTTTTTTCTTCCATAATAATCTCTACATTGCCTTTCTGGGTATATTTAATAGCATTGCCGATTAGATTAATTAAAACCTGCTTTAAACGAGCGGGATCAACATTAATTAAAGGCAGCTGCTTGGCGCAAGAACTGTATTTAAGTTCAACATTCTTTTCTTCTGCCTGAATTTTTAATTCCACTAAAATATCGGTGATAATTTGGCTAATGTCCAAAGGTTTAGAATTTATTTTTATTCGGCCTTGTTCAATTCGACTAACTTTAAGAAGGTCCTCAACCAATACTGATAATCGCCCTGAGGCGTTTTGCACTATTTTTAAACTACTCTTCACTTTATCATTAACCGGCCCTAAAGTACCGTCTAAAACCAGGGAAATATAGCCTTTAATACCGGTTACCGGCGTCCGCAACTCGTGGGAAGCCATAGAGATAAATTCGTCCTTCATCTGATCCACGGCTTTAATCTTTCTGTAAAGCAAAACATAATCCCACAACCTAACTGCCGCTAATAGAAACAATATGACAATCAAAACCGTGCCAATTAATACATAAATTGAAGCATTTCTATTGTAATTGGTTAAATCATCAACAATCTTAGAAGACAGCTTGATGGTTAAAAGAGCTTGCTTGGCTCCACTTGAATTTCTCATCGGCATAGCTACCAGCCAAAATCTTTCATCTTTCGAATAATTTTCAACTAATTCCTTATCCTCAGGAGAGGAGGTTAAACTTAAAGAATCAGTGGCCAATCCATTGTTGCCTGACTGTAGCCAGGCTAATTTATAATAATAAGCTTTGGTTATTTTTCCTATTTCCTCTGCATCTGACGACGCAATAACTTTAAAATCATCACCCGATGGCTTAAGTACGGCCAGCTGCTGAATCTCTATATTATTTTTAAGTAAAGTTTCAATCTTTATTTGAATAAAATCTTCCCAGGGCAAATCGTTCTCCATTAATGCAGAAATTGACCGCCCGATAGACAGGGCTTGGCGCTGCAAAACAACATCTAAGCTTTTATTATACTTCTTTATGATAAAAACAGTATTAAAAGCAATCAGTAAAGGTATTAAAATAATTAAAACAATGCCATAAGCAAGCTGGGCAGTTTCTTTATTTTTTATTAAAAACTCTTTAAAGTTCATAATTAATATTTTGGCTGCTGGCGGTTTTTATATAAAAGAAAAAAAATAATAAACAGTAAAATACCGACTACTATAACTAAACTAGCTATAATTAAATAAAAATTTATTAAGCTTTCAGACTTTTTAGAAGTTTCCGCTGTGGCCGAAGAAACAAAATCTTTAACGGAAACAGCTTTGGCTTCCTTAACGAAAAAATGGAAGGGATTACTTTTTTTAATAACTTTGCCGGTATTATCATTTAAAGCTATATAAACTTCATGCTCTCCCTCAATTAAAGACTGCTGAAATTCATAGAGCCAATTGCCATATTCATCAACCTGTACTGTGGCCACTAAAGGCAAATCGGAATAAATATATAGGGTAATAATTGAATTTGCTTCCGCTTGGCCAACAAAAACATAGCCGGTGCTGGTAGCTATGTTAGTCCCTTTAATATTGGTAGCGGCTTTAACAACAAACTCTTCAGCAATTTTTCCTTCTGCTTTGGGCTGACCTAAAGATTTATTTTCTATAATAGCCTGCTCAATCGGAGCAATAGTCTTCGCCAGTAGACCGCCTCCGGCGGGGTTAAAATTCTTTTTTACTTCTTCTCCGTCATTATAACCGTCTCCGTCAGTATCAGCTTCAAGCGGATTTGTACCCAATCTCTTTTCCATATCATCCGACAAGCCATCGCTGTCGCTATCAACGACCAAGGCTATGGGGGCTGTTTGCACTATGTTATTATTTTTATCTAATACTACCTGTTGCTCCGTAAATAAAACTCTTAAATTTATCTCCTTCTCTTTTACGGGGATCATCCCCTCGCCTTCGGCTATAATCTCTGTTAATTCTCCGGATTTAAAAGTTTCACCAGCTTTTTCTTTTATCTGCTCTTTTAATTCTTTAAAAAAAGTTTGTTTAGCGACAATATCTCCCAGGTATCTTTCTTTGACAAAATTTTTACACTGCCAAGCGTCCATGCCCTGGCAAATAATCTGGGGAGCGTATTTATTAAAAACAAAGCTCATGCACTCCTGCTCATCTTCTATGCCGGCTGAAAAACATTCCTTTAAACCGTATTTTTTAAACATTGCTTTGTCACATTCATCTCTGGTTTCAGCGCCTGCTTGTCGGCATTCTTCCAGTACATATCTTTGCTCCAAATAGTACTCGCATTGTTTTTCGTCATCAATGCCCAAATCCCGGCATTCTTGCGGCAAATATATCTTTTTTATAACTTCATCCTCTTTGTCAAAATGCTCCACTTTCGCCTCATTGTATTCCGTTGAAACGTATCCTTCTTCTTTCAATAAACTGCGACATTCTTCTATTGTTATTATGCCGGCCTTCTGGCATTCTATTGGCATACTATTTAACATGATTATATTACTACACTCTTCCTGGTCTATAGCGCCGGCCTGCCGGCATTCCTCGGGCATACCCTGATGATACATATATTTTTTACATTCTTGGTTGTTAAATATTCTCGCTTCCCAACACTCTTGAGTTAACTGTAAATATTTTTGGCATTCTCTCTCGGAAGAAATATTATTCTCTCGACATTCTTCGGGCAAAAATTCTCCAATTAACGGTTCTTGCTCTTTAAATTCATTAAAACTTTTTACTTCCTCTTTTAGGTCAACGCCAATATTTAAATCCGGCCAACCTATCCCGGGCTTAATTATTTCATTTTCACTTTGTAAACTATCTGGCGTTTCCACTATAAGCCTTTTTTGAATCAATTCTGTTTCTGTTGACTGAAAAATATTTTCTTCTTGGCTCTCTTCTTTAATTTTTTTTATTTCCACGTCATTATCCAAAACTGTCGGTTTTGTTTCCCCTGGATCAGCTTCTCCTAAATTAACATTAATATGGTTATAAACAGATTGTTCGCCCTTTTGAGCCATGGCTTTTACCTGATATATACCGCTAGAAAAATTCGTCGTATCCCAAACAAAATAATATTTATTGCTGCCGGCATATGTAGCCGGATAACTTTGGTTCTTAGGTCCAGTAATATAAAAACCAACACTGTCTACTTCTGTATTTGTTTGTATAGAAAAAATAGTTGAACCAGTTATTTGGCTTGGGTAATCAATAAAATGAATACCTAAATCAGGGGTGGTCGTAGCCGGTTCTTCGTCTGGTAGCAAGGTTTCATTATAAACATTCACATAGATAATATCGGATTTAATTTGCTCACTATAATGGGCGTAGGCTTTTATCTTATAAGTGCCATTAACTAAAGCCGTAGTATCCCAATCATAAAAAAAGGCGTTGCCACTTATAGTAGCCGGGTGGCTTACCAGTAAATTGTTTTGTTCGTCTAAAATTTCATAATAAGCACTGTCTGCTTCTAAATTAATCTCGGCTTGGATGCTAATAGTATCAGAAACAAAAACATTATTAGCGGGGGAGGTGATAATAACGGTTAAATCCTGAATGGTACTATTATTTACAATAACATTAATGGAGGGGGAATATTCGGTTTGCAGGGAAGAGCCGTACTTGACATAAGCATATATTTCATAACTGTTATTTGCCCATTGGGTGGTATCCCAGCCATATGTATATAGATTGCCGGATACATAAGTCATGGTTTTATAGTCCATACCGGAGCCCGGCCAGTAAAGGTAGGCGCCTTTAATATTATCATTAGGAATTACTTCTACTTTTACTGTCTGCTGTCCAGATACTGTTTTATTGTCTAAGGGATTAATAATCGTAACCTGGGGTGGTTGGACTGTATTATTTTTTACGGTAAGGATGGTCTGGTTAGAGTAATAATATTGTCCGCCATGCATCGCTATAGCTTCCAAATAATATTGACCGTCAGGAAAGGTAGTCGTATCCCAATTATAATAGTACCCAAAAACACTGCCTTGATAGCTCATTATAGCCTGGCCCATGCTAGAACCAGGCCAATGAAGATATACTTCATCTACGGCAATAATTGTGCCATCAATTTTTATTTGCACCCTGACTTCTGTATTGCCGGACACTAACGCCCCAGAAGAAGGATGTTTAATGTTTATATCTAAATTACTAGTATATTGGGCTTGGACAGAATTAGTCGGTGCCAATAAAAAAACCGCCTGATTTAAAATAAATACAGCGGTTATAAAAAGAGTTATCAGTTTTAATTCTCCTGATTTTTTCATGTTTGTTTTTATTTTGTATTTTTGTTTTCTATTTTTATTATATCATATCTAATGCTCTCTGTCAATTTTTTTCTTTTCTAAAAAGCCAATACGAATAACCTGTAGTGCCAAGTAAAATAATTACTATTATAATAATAAATAAAGGCAGCCGTAATTTAACTGGCAAAAAATACATTAACATCATTAAGGCTCCGCCCAATATAAATACTTTTCCGCCCAGACGATGCGTTTTGTTCCAAACCTCTTCAGAGGACAATGTCCAGGGGGTACGAATGCCAATAAACCAATTACTCTTAATTTTGCTCATATAATTACCAATAATAATAAACAACAAGCCAACTAAAACCGGTGTCCATAAGCCAACTGGAATTTTATAACCTAAAGCATTCAAACTGGTTATAAAATATATAGCAACCATAAAAAAAATTATAAAAGTTTTGAAAACATGATATATTTTTCGGAACTGAGCATATCTTTCCTTTTTAGGATCAATATAGGGGAGTAAAAGAAAAAGTAAATACATTCCAAAAATAATAGCCGGAAATAAAAAGGCGGCTGTAGTCCGAGAACCAAAATTATCAACTTCCCCGGCCATATTCCAATGAATTGGCACTTGCTCGGGAAAATGAGCATAAAAATAAAATGAGGCGGTTATAGCTATAATTATTAATATAATTGGCCAGATTTCTGTCTTAAATGTTGGCGTAATTGGATTTGACATATAATTATTTTTTAAAAAAATTAATTAATACTTTTGCTACTTCTTCAAAAACACTCAAATTTAGTGAGTAGATTATTTCTTGACCTTTCCGCCGACAAGTTACTAAATTGGCTTGCTTTAATACATTTAAGTGATGCGACAAAGAAGGCGGGGTAATATTAAAATGCTGGCCGATTCCCCCGGCAGACATATCATTTTTTTTGAGCAACTCTAAAATTTTCCGCCTGGTTGGATCAAATAATGCCCGCATTGTTAAATTTAAAACCATATTTGTCATTTAATTAGTGCCAGCGACATTTATAAAGTCGCATCTAATCCTTAGATATTTAGACAATTGTCTAAATTATAGCATGGTTAAAATTTTTGTCAAGATAAAAATAAAAACCTGCCTCAAAGACAGGAAATAATATTTTATCTTCAATTATACTGTCCTATTTACGGCTAAACCACCAAACGGCCACAAAGGTAGCGATCGGCACGGTTAAAATTAAGCCAATACTGCCAGCCAGTGTTCTAACAATTTCTGTGGCTATGGCTTCGTTGCTGACAACCTGGCTCCAGCTGGTAAATACGCTTTGTCCGCTAACAAAAAGAATAAGTAGAGGCAACGACACGCCGGCGTAAGCCAAGAACAAGGTGTTGGTCATGGAACTGATATGAGATACACCAACCTTATACGCCTTTTTAAAAATCTCTTGCTTTGTTTGATATTGGTTCGCTTTCTTAATCTGCTCTACTGTCGCTACCTGGGAAATCACTATATCGTCCAAAATGCCCAAAGTACCAATAATTATTCCTGCCAGAAGTAAACCTTTAAAATTAATTGCCTGCTGGCCAAAACTTACTAAAAAAGAAACTTCTTCGCTGGCCAGACCAGACAACTTAGTCAAGCCAACAAAAAACCAGGAAAGTATTATTGTAATAATTAAACTAAAAAAAATACTAACAATAGCGATATGGGAACGAGCCTTAAAGCCTTCTGTTAAATAAATAATAATAAATAAAATTACTAAAGAACTAATAAAAGTAGTAAGCAAAGGGCTTGCCCCGGCTAAAAGAAAGGGGATAAGATATTTTATTATTATTAAAAATGTAATTCCTAAAGCGATTATTGAGCGTAGTCCTTTCCAGCCGCCAACAACAAGGAGGGCTAAAACAAATGCTATTGCCGGCCACCATAAACTTTTATTTCTTACATAATCGGTAATATAATATAGAACATTGCCTTCATTGTCATAGCTGGCCACTACCAAAACTTGGTCGCCAAGCTGGTAAATATTCTTCTTGATTACGTCAAATTCGCCAATGCCTTTAAATTCCACTTCTTTGCCTAAAAATTCCCCCTCTAAACCTCTTAGTCTTAAATTCTGCTGTTCAACTTTTACGCCGTCAGGCAAAATAGTTTTTTGCTGATCAAGTATCTCTGCTACTTCTGCTTTAAAAATTCTATCTTGGACCAAATTATCAGTTTGGGCAAAAACAAAAATAGGTATTAGCAAAAATATAACTATGAAAAATGTTTTTTTAATCATATTTTTTATCTTATACCCAGCCCATAATCATGGCCACGCCCAGACAAAACATAATAACACCAGCCACTAAATGCAACTTATTAATATTTTTTTCTTTCCATACGGAAATATCCTCAACCTTTCTAAAGCCCAAATAAACAAAACCAATAATAATTATCATGGGTAAAATAAAAATTAAATTATATAATAACAAGGCTGGCATAGTCTCTATAATTTTTCTGGCTGACAAAATCCCGCCAGCAATAATATAAGGGCCAATAGTGCAAGGCAATAAAAATAGAGTGACAAAAATACCTACGCTAAAAGCGCCAGCAGGAGAAGTAACCCCGGAAATTATTTTTCTCACTTGAGGACGCCAAGATAAGGGCATCTCTGTCGCCGGACGCTCCTTGGGAGGCTTACAAGGTCCAGCTTTACAGCCGGCACTTTGAATAAAATCCTTTATATTTAAAATACCCAAAATAACTGCGGCTATTCCTAAAATTTTATAAAGCCATACTCTGATAGCGGTTAAAGCTTGGATCAGCTGTAAAAATTTAATAATAACCAGGCCGTAAAGTAGGTACATTATAAAAATTGAGGCTATAAAAGCTAAGCCAGCTAAAATTATGTTTTTTCGGTCTCTTGGATTATAAGCCAAAATAGCAGTCAACATTAGAATCAACACGGCAAAAGCGCAGGGATTAACAGCATCAACTACTGCCAAAGAGATAATCTTAGCAATAGCAAGCTTTTCATTTATTGCCGGTTGTTTACGAATGTCATCTATATTTTCTTTAACCTGGGTCCCATTATTATCATTTTCAGAAACTAGTTCACTGCTCCCATTCCATTGAAATATCCAACCACCTAAATCTATGGCTTGCTCAAACTCTACTTTACTGCCAGACAATGGAACCGCTTGGGGGGTAATTTTATTATATACTTGGTTAGCTAAAACTGTTTTTATATTATTTTCTAAAAGTAATTCTTTTAATATCTGATCATCAAATATTTCATCAGATATTTTAATTAAAATTCTATTATTAGTCCAAATATTAGGTTTGCCTAGCAATTTATTAAAATTTAAATTAATAAAATCAACCGGCTCTCCTAAAATAGCACATTTATTATCTTTTATAGTGCTAAGCTTATCTTCAATATTTTTTAATATAGGGCTATCACCGGTAAGAATGCCTTCGTAAGAAGAAGAAAGGCATATTAACGGAATACCTTTGCAGGGGGTAGGACCAAAAGGCCGGCAGGCTGGCAACTTAAGATTTTCACAACATTGGTTAAATAAAGGAGCATTTATCTGATTTTGGTATATTTCGTATTCAATAACTACTAAATTTTTATACTGCTCTAATAATTCTTCCAATACTACCGGATCGGTATTAGCGCAATGCGGACAGCCGACTCCGGTAAAATATACGGCATAAATCACTTCATCTTTATTATTAGAAGCCAGGCTGGGTTGAATAAAAAAACAAAATAAAACAAATACTATTAATAAAATTTTCCCTAATTTATTCATAAATTTTTACACATAATAATTATATCTTCAGTATGGTTTTATTATTAAATTAACTAAAACAGACAATAATTTATTGTCTGTTTTATTGTATCATTTTTTTTATTTTTTTAAAATACGGATAGCTTGACCGTTCACAATTGCCTGGCTAATTTTTTTATAAGCTGAAGATAAAATCCGCTGAAAAGTACTTTGGGAAGTTTTCATTGATTTGGCGCATGCCACTTGATCAAATTCTTTAATATTTTTTAGCCGCATAGCCTCAACCTCTTCCTCTGTTAATTCAACCACTTTTAAATCCTGCAAGGAGAGACCTTGTGGCTTAAAATAATTAGCTCTAGGATTAAATCTAATATGACGAGGTAAGCGCGGACGCCCTGTCCGTCTTTGACCCAAGAAAGATCTTTGTCCAAATCGATGTCTCATATAATTCAACTATTCTTTTTGTCTTTAGTCTTAAAAAACAGAATCAACCCCGCTCCTTAGCCTGTTTTAACAAAAAACAAGTTTTACGGGGAGAGTAGGGTTATTTCTGGTCTTTTAAAGCCTTTTTTTCTTCTTGAATTTGGGCTAATTCTTCTTTTAACATTTCCTCTTCTTCGTCTAGAGCAGCTCGTTCATCAGCAACAGTCCACCTGCGTCCATAACCATAGCCCATGCCTCGACCAAACCAACCACCACGACCTTGCCTAAAACCATACCCGCATGGTCCTAGCCCTCTACCGGTCATAGGGCCTAATCCTTGGGGACCCATTCCATCAAATCTTGGCATATTTATCACCTCCCTTCTAAAATACCGCTAATATTATCTAATTAAAGCTAATTTAGCGAATAGATTAATTATAATTTAATTGTTAGCTTATTATCTTCGGCCAAAGCCTCGTCCTTGGCCAAAGCGCCTTAAACCACGACCCCGTCCTCTACCTAAACCAAACCAACCAAAACCACGGCCAACCCAATCACTAATCTGCCGATAACCACTGGAGCATAAACCTAGGCCGCGTCCGGTCATAGGACCTAACCCTTGAGGGCCTGTTCGATTTAAACCTGGCATATATTTTTGTATTCTTTAGTTAATATAAATTTACAAAATAATAATTATACTAAAGAATAATTAATTATTAACTATTATTAGAATAACAGATATATATTAAATATAGATTAAAATTTTGAATATATACCCATATCTATTAATGAGTATATACCCAAAACTAAAATTTGTCAAGTCCCTTTGTAAATATTGAATTTTTTTATCCCTCAAATAATAAAAAACTCCCGCCAACTAAGGGCAGGAGCTTTATATAAGAAGGGGCCTATCTGAGCCCAAGCTCAGTAATATTAAACTATTTTTTATCTTTATCTTGTATATTTTTAATTCGCCGTTCTTTTATTAATTCCCGATTAACCCAAAATATCCAGGCAATTACAGCTACCAAGAAAAGAATAAATATGATTAAATTCCACTTTAATTTTCCTTGCTGTTCCCTGCTTTCGTTTATTAAACCGGTTTCTTCAGCTTGTTCACTCTCGTCGGGTTTAATAATTTCCTCAATTTCCTCAATCTCTTCAATGTCGGCCTTTTCCTTTTTTGGTTCTTCTATTTTCTGAATTTCCTCTTCCGGCAAAGTTTCTGACAAAACCTTTACTTCCATGGCTTCCTCTACGGCCTCACTGGTAATTGATGGATGAGCGGAACGGGACACTCTAAAATAAATCACATTAGACCAACTGCTAATTTTACCGCGATTATCAACAGCTTCGGTATACACTAAATGGTCTCCCTCTTCTAAGGGTAAAAATGGCTGATAAGCAAAATTAGCCGTACCTGATTCATGATTTTCAACTTGAAATTGACCATTTAACTGCTTGTCTATATAAACATTAATTAAAGAATCGTTTTTTGCCAAACCTATAACTAGAGGCTGTTGATAATTAGTGCTCTTATTTACTGTTGGCTTAAATAAAGTTGGCGCTGGCAAGGGCTCTTCTATGCGAAAATTTAAAACATTAGAAATTTGGCTTTTTCTGCCCAATTCATCTTCGGCTATAGCCCAAGCCAAATGCTGGCCCACGCTTAAATTTAAAAAGGGCCTATATGCAAAATTGGCCGTGCTTGATAAATGCGTTAGAATCTCTGTTTTGCCGTTATAAATACCATCGATATAAATATGAACTAAACTGTCATTGACTGTTAATCCGGTAATTAAGGGCTTAACCTTGCCTGTAACCATCTGTTTATTAGGACTAATCAAGGTAGGGGCAGGCAAAGGTAAAATATTAAATTCAAATTCTTCTGATGGCGGTGATAAAACTAATGAGGTTTGATCTTGGGCAACGGCCGTGGCCGTATGCCGACCAACATCTAATGTTTTAATCAGTTGAAAATAAAAATTATTAGCTTCAGTATTTTCCTGATTTATTTCTGCTAACCCAATGTATTCTCCATCAATATAAATCATAACTTCTGCCCCGGTCTGAACTAAGCCAGTAATGATTGGATTAGCTAATTTGTCGACAGTGCCTTGGCCAACCTCAATGATAATCGGCGCCTTGATAGTGGAAGCAAAAGAACAATTAAAAAATATTGAATTAAATATTAAGGCAAAAATCACAAGGAGAAAATAATATTTATGATTTTTTAACATAAATATAAACCGTTTTCCTCCTTAAAAACGCTTTTAAATATTAAATATCGATTTATAAAATTTAATGGGCTAATTGCAAAACAATTAAACTAAAATAATACGCGATAGGGCTAAAGGGAAAATACTAGATATAATCCGATATAGACTCTTTAACCCTACCGCTATATTAGGAAAAAAAACAAAATACCATTATATAAATGGCATTTTTAGTTTATATTATCTGGATTATGCTAGTCAAGTATATAACTAGTTAATAAATTGGGGTTAATGTCTTAATTTTTGTGGAAAAAAATGTTAAAAAAATCTGGATAAAATAGATGAATTATCAACTTTTTTAACTGTTTAAAAACAACGAAGTACTAAAATAAATCTTTAAAATGCTTAATTTTGGCTATTTTTTTATTCTTACAAATATCAATGGAGATTAAATCCAATCTAATATTTTCCAAACCTAAATTATTATTGTTCAAATATGTATTTAAAGCTTTTTTCAAATTCTTTATTTTTTTAGAAGTTATGTTGTCTTCGGCTAAGCCAAAAGCGCTTGAAGTCATAGTTTTAACTTCAACAAATACTATTTTTTCTTTAAAATTAGCCACAATATCAATTTCTTGGTAACTAATTTTAACATTACAATCTATAATTTTATAACCGTGCCTTATGAGAAAATTTTTAGCTAATGTTTCACCAAATTTCCCTACGTTTTGTCTATAATTCATAAATAAAAACAGGAACTACACATTGGTCATAAAATATTTTTAACTATTCTATGTCCTGGGGCATAATTCCTGATAATAAAACCAGCTACATAAGAAATACTTTAGAAATTTTTAAATTTTGGTCTTAATATGGAATTTAAATAGTGAATTATTACACAGTAGGCCTTAAATTTATGGAATATATTTCTTGAATTCATTTTCTTTTTTTATTTCTTGCCTAATTTTAGGTATTTTTAATATTGCCTTGCCAATAAAAAACAACCAAATAATCATTCCTAATACCCAGAATACCAGCCAAAAACGAGCAGATAAAAAGGGAATAGCTTCGTAGAAAAAAAATATTAAAAATATTCCAATAATTAAATTAGTTATACTAAAAGAATATAGTTTTCTCCAAATACGACTTAAAAAACTTTTTTTATGCTTTGATTTAAGTAAGGCGAAAATAAAAATTAAAATTACTAAAATTACCAAAAAAATAACAATATTCCTTTGAAGCTGAAAAGTTAAGCTTCCGGGCCTTAAATTTATCCAATAATGTAGTGAGAATAAACTATTCATATTTCAATATAAGATTATAAATAAACTATAATTTAATAAATATTAATCCATAATGATATTGGCCGGCAAAAAATTCTTCTTCAAGTTTTAAGCCTAATTTTTGCGACCCAACTTTAATAAGGTCAATTTTAACCCGCTCTTCAGAAGGTGGGCCGAAAGGAAGGGCAATATTCTTCCATTCTACTAAAATTATTTTTCCTGCCCTTTTTAACAATCGCATGGTTTCTCTTAATATTTCCACTCGTTTATGCGATTGGTATAAAGTATCAATAAGAAAAGCTATGTCTAGACTGCCTGACTCTATCTTTGTTGCTCCAAAAATCTCTAAATTGCTCCAAACAGTCTTTATGTTGTTGATGTTATCCTGCTTAATCTTCCTATTAATAGTCTCCAAGACTGTTTTTAAAATATCAACTGCATAAACTACCCCTCTGTCGCCGACCATACTAGCCGCTGGAAAAATAAAATGCCCGGATGCGCCACAACCTAAATCTGCTACTTTCATTTTTTCGCCAACCCCCGCCTTACTTAAAATTATATTTACATCCAACAGGGCGTTGCCTCCTGTTATTTTTAACATAATTATTAACTAAATACATTTATATTATAGTTTATTTTAACGATATAAACAAGAAAACTTTTTGCGGACATCTTAATAATTAAACTGATAAAAGTTTTCTTACCGGACTAAAACTTTTCCGATGAATTGGACAGGGGCCATATTCTTGTAAAATTTTCAGATGAAATCTGGTGCCATAGCCTTTGTGTCGGGCAAAGCCGTATTGCGGATATAACTCGTGTATTCCTCTCATTATCCGATCGCGAGTCACTTTAGCAATAATAGAAGCGGCGGCAATAGAAAAAATTAATTCGTCACCGCGAATAACTGATTTTTGTTTTAAGCTAATATTAGGGATTGGTAAACGACCGTCTAAAATAACAAAATCCGGCTTTTGTCTTAAAGCACCAAGTGCTTTCTTCATGGCCAAAAAAGCTGCTTGTAAAATATTAATCTTATCTATGGTATTATGATCGCAAATACCGATGCCAACCTCGCAAAATTCATCTTTAATCACCTGATATAATTCTTCCCTCTTCTTCTCGGTTAATTTTTTTGAGTCCTTAATTAACCCTAATTTTTCATTATCAAAACTAAAATCATGACTGCAAACCACGCAAGCCGCTACCACTGGACCAGCCAATGGCCCTCGTCCTGCTTCATCAATGCCGCCAATAAATTTATGCCCTGCTTTAAATAATTTCTCTTCTTGAATAAAATCCAACATACTTAAATTGTATCATATTTCTGATTATTTTTTTAACGATTGCCATATTTAATGATATAATAATAATATGACCCAATATAAATCAGCTATAAAGCAAGCAATTATTAAAACAGCTAAAGGTTTTTGCAAATTTTTGCCGGTTCTAATCGGAATGCTGTTTTTAATCAGTCTGTTAATAAAGGCTGTGCCAGAAAATTTTTATCTTAGTCTTTTTGGCGGAAATTCTTTTTTTGATTCATTAATCGGCGCTGTATTTGGGAGTATTGCTACCGGCAATCCAATAACTTCTTATATTATCGGGGGTGAATTAAGGAGTCAGGGGATTGGTTTAATCCCTGTCACTGCTTTTATAATAACTTGGGTAACCGTGGGTACTGTCCAGTTGCCAGCGGAAATAATGATGCTGGGCAAACGCTTTGCTGTTATTCGATATCTAGTTAGTTTTGTTTTAGCTATAGTCGTAGCTGGTTTAACTGTTTTAACTTTAAATATTCTATGATTAATTATTTAAAAGAAAAAATAGGTTATAATTGGTTATTTTGCCTTATTTCAGTTCTGCTATTTATAACTGTTTACCTGGTTAAACCATCCCTGGGCCTAGAGTCCTTAATTTATTTTATTAACTTATTTAAAAAAATTATTTTTATATTATTATTTGTTTTTATATTATTATTTATTTCCCATCTGCTTATACATCCTAAATTCATAATCAAGTATTTAGGACAAAAACCATCCTTTATTAGTTGGCTCATTACAATTATTGCCGGCATAATTTCCAGCGGTCCTGTTTATATGTGGTATCCCTTGCTGGCTGATTTAAGAGAAAAGGGCTTGAAAAATTCACTCATAGCCACATTTATATATGCTCGAGCTATAAAAATTCCGCTGTTACCAATGCTGCTTTTATATTTTAGCTGGCAATATATGGTAATTTTAATAATCTATATGATTATTTTTTCTATTATCAACGGGCTCTTGGTTGAAAAAATTTTAAAAATAATTCAATAAATATATGAAAATTGCTTTAGCCACAAATAAAAGCAGTTTGGCCAGCTCTATCAGCTCGCAAGCTGGTCGCGCTCCGTATTTTTTGATCGTTAATGACCAGGGTCAATTATTGGAAGAAGTTAAAAATCCTTTCGCGGTTGGCGGAGGCGGTGCCGGCAATGCTGCAGCTAAAATGTTGGCAGACAAAGGAGTTAATTTAGTAATAGCGGAAAAATTAGGCCCTAATATGGTGGCTGCTCTAGAAGAACGAGGAGTAAAATATAGCGAAATGCAAGGGTTAATTGAGGATGTGTTAAAGGAAATATTGCCTTCAGTTTAGCTTTTTAAAAAATAATTGGCTTCAAAAAACATTTTAAATTATTTTTGTGTAATTTTTTATTTTATTAAAAAAACTGCCTGGAAACAACAGGCAGTTATAAAATTTTGGTTTAGATATTCTAATATTATGAGTAAGCTCAAATAATTTTTCAATAACTATACACTTTTTAAAAAATATCTGTTCTAATTTGTTGAGACTAAGCCAATTTTTTTTAGGTTTAATTTTTTTAACACCTAGCCTTTTTTTTATTTCTTCTAAACTATCTTTATCCATCTTTATCCCCCTAAGTATTAATTTTTGTTTCTGTCCTAAATATTTAATTTTTTTACGCTTCGATCCAATATTTTTTTAACTTTTTTACCTTGCTTTAACTGAAAATATTCATAAGCCGCTAAGGCCGCGGTAGATGCTTGTCCGCAGGCAATGGCTATCTGCTTAAATGCGGTTTGGGTAACATCTCCGGCCGCAAATATTCCTTCTAAACTTGTTTTGCATTTTTCATCAACTATAATCTGGTTATACTCATCTCGCTTAACCAAATCAGCCACCAAATCAGTGCTGGCAATACGGCCAATTTCAATAAAAACCCCATTAATATCTATTTCCTTGATTTTATTTGACTTTACATTGCTTACTTTTATCTTCTTAACATTAGAATTACCTAAAATTTCTTCTGGGATGCTGTCTAAAATCAACTCAATATTTTCTCTTTCTTTAATTTCGTCAACTAAAGCTTCAAATCCTCTAAATTCCTGCCGCCGATGTATTAAATAAACTTTACTGGCTATTTTAGATAATAATTCTGCGGCATCTAGGGCGGAATTGCCACCCCCAATTACTGCTACGATCTTATTTTTATAAAATGGGGCATCACAGTTAGCGCAATAAGAAACTCCTTTGCCAGTAAATTTTTCTTCGCCAGGTATAGCTAAACGCCGTGGTGACAAACCCAGGGCAATAATAATGGTTTTAGTTTTAAATTCTTCTTTTTCGGTTTTTAGAATAAAGCTGTTATCTATTGATTTGGTAATTCTTTTTACTTCATCATTCTTTATTTCTACGCCAAAAGCCCTTGCCTGATCCTGCATCTTATAAATTAAATCAGTATTGCTTATTAATTTAAACCCCGGATAATTGGCAATTTCTGATGCCCAGATTAATTGTCCGCCTATGTCTTTAGAAATTATTAAAGTCTTCATTTCCCGGCGAGCGGCAAATATTCCTGCGGTCATGCCAGCTGGACCAGCTCCAATAATAATAGTATCGTACATAAATTAATTATTTATTTTATTATCCCCTGTTTATCCACTAAAATTATTATTTTAATATTAGCAAAATTATATATTTAAGTCTACATTTTTGTGGACTTATCCCCACTATAGCAGTTTTAGTCTACATTTTCGTAGACTAAAGTTTAATTTAAGTATATTTTAATAAATAATTATTAAGCTTTATAATATAATTGCTTTTTATTACTGTATTTATTGTATTAGCAATTATTTCTATTCCATACATAGTTCCAAATAGTGTTAGATATTCATCGTC